>NZ_CAXTXI010000003.1:0-247806 GCF_964248325.1 Agathobaculum sp. Marseille-P7918
ACTTTCCCATGAGGCCTCTGGGTTGGCTTTCTCCTTTTGAGTTCTCTGTCCAATATGTTTGACAAACCTACATTTTTTGTAAACGAATATCATGGCGCAAAAAAAGACGCCCGTGGGCGCCTTTTTTGCTTTATCGCATAATCAGGTATACGGTATAGACGACATAGGTGAGCGCCATAATCGCGCCGGGTGCTCGGCCGAGCTTGCCGCGGCGCGCGGGAAGATAGAACACCACGCTGATGCCGATGAGCACAAGCGCGTCAATGATCGAGGTCGCCTGCACCGGGATGGGCGTAATGGTTGCGGAAACGCCGAGAATGAGCAGCAGATTAAAGATATTCGAGCCGATGACGTTGCCCATTGCGATTTCATTCTGTCCCTTGCGGGCGGCCACCAGCGAGGTGACCAGCTCGGGCAGGCTGGTGCCGATGGCGACGATGGTCAGACCGATGAGCGTCTCAGACAGGCCGAACATGCGCGCGATGCCGGTCGCGCCGTTGACCGCCAACTGACCGCCGATGATGATGCACGCAAGGCCAAGTATGATGTTGACGCCGATCATCAGCGGGCGCATCGGCACCTCATCCTCTTCGCCTGTCAGCGTATCCCGGTTTTTGAGCGCCGCACGGATTTGCGTGCCCAGCACGAGCGCGAACACGGCCAGCAGGATAATGCCCTCGATGCGAGAAATGGTCAGATCAGGCGCAATGAACACCAGCAGCAGGATGGCCGCGCCGACCGAGATCGGCCAGTCGCGCCGCAGCAGCGTGCGGTCCATGACGAGCGGGCAGACCACCGCAGACAGGCCGGCAACTACCAGCAGGTTAAAGATGTTCGAGCCAACGACGTTGCCGACCGCTATCTCGTTTGCGCCCTGCAAGGCCGCTGTCAGGCTGACGGCCAGCTCGGGCGCGGACGTGCCGAAGGCGACAATCGTCAGACCGACGAGCAAGGGCGATACGCCCAGCCGCCGCGCCAGCGCGGACGCGCCTGCGACAAATTTGTCCGCGCCCCACACCAGCAGGACAAAACCGAATACCAACATGATGAATGATAACATGATACAACCCCCTATAATGTTACGATAGCATATCCGAGCGCAAAAAAAGAGACTTTTATTGCGCATCTGCAATAAAAGTCTCGCTGCTTCCGGTAGGCACGGGTCGAATGCTCGACCGTGATTGACGATGCCGACCACGCCCGCAGGCGTGAGCTACTCCCTTTTGTTGTACCTAAAAATATATCGGAAGGACAAGGGTTAGTCAAGCCAAACTTAGAAAAAACTTTACAAGTTCCCTGCAAAACGGTATACTATATACTACTGAAAAATACGTGAAGGAGCATTTTCATGCTTGAGTTCGAGGAATACAAGGTCAAACTGAACAATTTAAAGCCCCAGCTTGAGGAGCTGTATGAGTCGCTCGGCTTGGACCGGGCAAAGCGTGAGGTTGAGGAGCTGGAGATTAAGTCCTCTCAGCCCGGCTTCTGGGACAATCCGGAGGAAAGCCAGAAGATTGTTTCCCGCATGGGTGCGCTCAAGGGCAAGATTGAAGCGTACAACCATCTGAATGGCCTGTGCGACGATTTGCTGACGATTTGTGAAATGGCAATCGAGGAAAACGACGAGTCCATGCTTGAGGAGCTGGAAAACGGCTATAAGGAGTTGGAAGAGGGCGTGGCTGAGCAGAAGCTGTCCACGCTGCTGACCGGTGAGTACGACCATAATAACGCGTTGGTGTCCTTCCATGCAGGCGCGGGCGGTACCGAGGCGCAGGACTGGTGCGAAATGCTGTACCGCATGTACACCCGCTGGGCCGAGCGCCACGGCTTCACCTATAAGATTATGGACTATCAGGACGGCGAAGAAGCGGGCCTGAAGAGCGCGGATATCCTGATTGAGGGCGAGAACGCTTACGGCTTCCTCAAGGGCGAGTCGGGCGTACACCGTCTGGTGCGTATTTCCCCGTTTGACGCTTCCGGCCGACGCCACACCTCGTTCTCCGCGGTCGAGGTCATCCCGGATATCCCGGACGACTCGGCGGATTTCGAGATTAAGCCCGACGATTACGAAATGCAGGTGTTCCGTTCCTCCGGTGCGGGCGGTCAGCACATCAACAAGACTTCCTCTGCGGTGCGCCTGATTCATAAGGCGACCGGCATCGTGGTTTCCTGTCAGACCGAGCGCAGCCAGTTCCAAAACAAGGACAACTGCTTGCGCATGCTGCGCTCCAAGCTCGTGGAAATCAAGGAGCGTGAGCATCTGGAGAAAATTTCCGACATCAAGGGCGATCAGAAGAAGATTGAATGGGGCAGCCAGATTCGCTCCTATGTCTTTATGCCCTATACGCTTGCCAAGGACACACGCACCGGCTTTGAAAACGCCAACATCAACGCGGTCATGGACGGCGACATCGACGGCTTCATCAATGCGTATCTGTCCGCTCTGGCAACCGGTACGCTGGGCAAGAAGTAAGTTCCACCCAAAACGCATAAACCACAGCTCTTCGGCACAAACTGCTGCCGGAGGGCTGTTTTTTTATGAAGGGTAATGCAAAATATGCCGTAACCGGTGCGCTGGCAGGCGCGGCCAACGGCTTTTTCGGTGCGGGCGGCGGTCTGTTTCTGGTGCCGCTGCTGGTATACTGGTGCGGTTTGGAGGAACGGCGCGCATTTGCAACCTCGGTTGCGGTTATCTTTCCACTCAGCGCGTTATCCGCTGTGCTCTACTGGATGCAGGGCGGATTGGCATTTGCCGCAGCGTGGCCCTATCTGCTGGGCGGTGTGCTGGGCGGCTGGGTTGCGGGCTGTGTTTTTCATCGGATAGATATGGTGTGGCTGCGGCGCGCGTTCGGTCTGCTGCTGCTTTACGGCGGGGTGCGCGCCGTATTGCTGCTGTGAGCGCGCTGCTGTCTGCCGCCGTCGGACTGGTGACCGGTATCCTGTCCGGCTGCGGTGTGGGAGGCGGTTCGCTGCTTATGCTGTATCTCACGATGCTTGTCGGGATGGGACAGTATCAGGCGGCAGGCATTAACCTGCTGTACTTCCTTGCCTGTGCGCCCGCAGCGCTCTGGTCACACATCAAAAACGGTCTGGTCGAAAAGCGGGCGGCTCTGTGGTGCATTGCGGCGGGCGTACCGGCGGCTGCTGCCGCCTGTTTGCTGGCGGCATATATGGACACCGATTGGCTGCGGCGCGCATTTGGCGTATTCTTGTTGGCTGTCGGCATCAAGGAATGTTTTGCAAGGCGAAAATAAGCAGCTGCATGCCGCGCGGAGAATCCAATCCCGGAAAAAAATGCTTCCGGGATTTTTGTCGCATACAAAAGTTACAAAATGATTACAGAACGGTTACAGTTTTGTTGTAAACCGTGCGAAGAGAACAGTTCAGTAGTATACTTTATCTATTAGATGATATTTATTACTAATTGTAAATAAATATTATTATAAGGAGGAAACTGGAATGAACTTGAAAGGATCTCGTACCGAACAGAATTTGCAGGCGGCATTCAGCGGGGAGTCGATGGCCCGTAATAAGTATCTGTTTTTTGCAGATAAGGCGCGCAAGGAAGGACATGAGGATATTGCCGAACTGTTTACCGGTCTGGCACAGAACGAGGGCGCGCATGGACGACTGCTGTATGAGAAGCTGACCGGCATTGGCACCAGTGCGGAGAATTTGCAGACGGCTATTAAGGGTGAGTATGGCGAATGGAGCAGCATGTATCCGGGCTTCGCAAAGATTGCCCGTGAGGAAGGCTTCGAGGACATCGGCCTGCTGTTTGACAATATCGCCAAGATTGAGCAGGACCATGAGCTGCGCTTTATGAGCGCTTTGATGTCGCTGAGTCAGGGGGCGAAAAAGGAAGAGAATACGGCCTCCTTGCCGCCGCAAAAGAAAACGGTTGCCGTACAGGGCCACCGCTGTGTGTTCTGCGGTGCGATTTACGATGAGCGTCCGGATGTGTGCGGCGTATGCGGCGCAATCGGCTCGTTCGAGCAGACAACCTATCAGAAGGAAGTATAAGGAAATTCGTACATAGAGCGGTTTACAAAGCAGCAACAGTTGGGAACAGATGGAAAGCCAATTCGTCTAACAGGATAACCGAAAACGGAAAGGGGTGTCCTGTGATGAAACGACGATGGCTTTGTATGGTACTGGTCCTGCTGTTGCTGCTTTCGCTTGCCGCATGTGGCGCAGCGTCAAGTGGTGCAGACAGCACCACCGGGGATTCGGCAGCACAAGCGGAAAACGGTGCGGCCATGGATGCGGCGGCATCTGAGAGCACGGCGGATTTTTCCGCAGTAAGGGAAAACGCCAAGCTGATTTTGTCGGCGGATTTGACGCTTGAGACGCAGGACTATGATGCAACCTGCACGGCGGTCGAGCAGATGACCGCCGAGGCCGGCGGCTATATCCAGTCGAGCGGGAACGCTGGTGAAAAAGGCAGCCGTACAGCAAATTATACGCTGCGGGTGCCGCAGGAGCAGTTCGAGACTTTTTTCGCCCAGCTGGGCGAAACCTGCCATGTTGTGTCCGCTAATCGGTGGAGCGAGGACGTGACCGAGCAGTATACCGATATCGAAACACGGCTGGCGACTTTGCAGACCAAGCACGAGCGGCTGCTTGCGCTGCTCGATCAGGCGGCGAAGATGGAGGACATCATTTCGCTGGAGAATGCGCTGGCTGACTGCGAGTATGAAATCGACAGTTTGACGGGTGAAAAGCGGCATTACGACGATTTGGTGGGATTCTCGACCTTCAATGTCACGCTGCGCGAAGTGCAGACGCTGACCGCTGTCTCTGAGGGCACGGGATTCGGCGCGCAGGTGGTGCAAGCCGCGCAGAATGGCCTCGGCGGTATGACCGCTGTGGTGCGCGGCCTGATTCTGATGATCGTGATGCTCTGGCCGGTGCTGGTGCTGCTGGGCATAGTGGGCGCTGTGCTCTGGCGGGTGCGTATATACCGCAAAAAGAAAGCACAGCAGTCAGCGGAAAGCAAGAAAGAATAAGCGGCCTTTAGGCTGTCGGATGCATATAATAGAAAAGAACCGCCGAAAGGCGGTTCTTTTTTGCAATGTTACTTTGCGTAGTCAATGGCGCGGGTCTCACGCACCATGTTGACCTTGATCTGACCGGGATAATCCAGTTCGTCCTCGATCTTCTTGGCGACTTCACGCGCCAGCAGGATCATTGCGTCATCCGAAATCTTGTCGGGATTGACAATGATGCGGATTTCGCGGCCTGCCTGAATAGCATACGAGCTGGAAACGCCGGGCGTTTCGTTTGCGATGCTCTCGAGCTTTTCCAAACGCTTGATATAGTTTTCCAGATTCTCGCGGCGCGCGCCCGGCCGTGCCGCCGAGATAGCGTCCGCTGCCTGCACCAGACAGGCTACCGTGGTCTTGGCTTCCACATCGCCGTGGTGCGCCTCGATAGCATGGATGATCGGCTGCGCTTCCTTGTACTTTTTGGCAAGGTCTACGCCGATCTGGACATGGCTGCCCTCGACCTCATGGTCGATTGCCTTGCCGATGTCATGCAGCAGGCCGGCGCGGCGTGCGGGCAGGGGATCAAGTCCCAGCTCGCTGGCCATCATGCCGGCGATATGTGCAACCTCGATGGAGTGCTGCAAAACATTCTGACCGTAGCTGGTGCGGTAACGCAGACGGCCGAGGATCTTGACCAGTTCGGGATGAATACCGTGAATACCGGTCTCGAAGGTTGCGCGCTCGCCCTCGCTCTTGATGATCTGCTCGACCTCGCGGCGGGATTTTTCCACCATTTCCTCAATGCGGGCGGGATGGATGCGACCGTCCACGATCAGCTTTTCAAGCGCCAGACGCGCGATTTCACGGCGTACCGGGTCGAACGAGGAAAGCGTGATAGCTTCGGGCGTGTCGTCGATAATCAGGTCAACGCCCGTGAGCGTTTCGAGGGTGCGGATGTTGCGGCCTTCGCGGCCGATGATGCGGCCCTTCATTTCATCGTTGGGCAGCGGTACGACCGAAACGGTCGCTTCGGAAACATGGTCGGCGGCGCAGCGCTGGATTGCGGTCGAGATGATCTCGCGCGCAGTCTGCTCGCTTTCGTCCTTGAGCTTTTGCTGAATCTCGCGCAGCTTGACGGCTGCATCGTGTGTCGCCTCGGACTCAATCGAAGCAACCAGCATTTCGCGTGCTTCGTCGCGGGTCATGCTGGCAATCTGCTCGAGTTTTTCCAGCTGCTCTGCCTTGATGCGGGACAGCTCTTCCTTTTCCTTCTGGGTCGCTTCCAGCTGGCGCGTCAGCTCTTCGTTCTTGCGGTCGAGCGTGTCGCTTTTTTTGTCGAGCGCTTCTTCGCGCTGAATCAGGCGGCGTTCGAGCTGCTGCGTCTCGTTGCGGCGCTCCTTCAGCTCACGGTCGGCTTCAGCGCGCTGCTTGTGGATTTCATCCTTGGCTTCCAGGATGGATTCGCGTTTTTTGGTCTCACCGGCTTTGATGGCTTCGTTGATGATGCGTGTCGCTTCGGTCTCGGCGGAGCCGATCTCCTTTTCTGCAACGCTCTTGCGATACAGAAAACCGATGACAATGCCCACAACGAGACACACAATACCGGCTATGATCGGGATGATGATGTCGGTCATATTTTTGGTGTGTCCTCCTATTTCTAATTTTGTGATTGGGAGGCAGCACCGGTTTGGGCGAAAAAACGGCTTGCGCGGTATCTTTCGGCAAAATGGGACGCAGATTTGCATCAATGATAGTATATATGGCAAACCATGCGGAAAATAATGACAAAAAATGGCGCAACAGGCCGATCATTCACAGACAAACAGGCGCGGCCCTGCGTAGCAAATGGCGCTTAAAACGCCGGGTTATAATGCCTTTGAAAAAAGCCCTGCGCGAAATTGCGCAGGCTATATTACAGCAGGTATTATACTACAATTTATTGTAAAGCCTGTTGGTCAAACTGTCAAGAAAAACCCATGCCATACCGTGCAGATTTTGGCGTATTTTGAGAACAGGCCGGCCGCGCCCTTGTGGAACAGGCGGCGATTTGCTATAATAAAACGAATATATCGGGAGGAACGCTTATGCACCAGTCTATGTGCCGCATTCAGCGCGGCCCGTTTGTTTATTATACCTGCCGCCGGCTGCCGGTGCGCCACGCCTTTACAACCAAATTCGGCGGCGTGAGCACGGGGCACTGCGAAAGCCTGAATCTTGGCTTTAACCGCGGGGATACCGAGGAAAATGTGCGCGAAAACTATCACCGCCTGGCGGAAGCGCTGGGCGTGGACGAAACGCGCATCACACTGACCCGGCAGATTCACGAAACAGAGGTTTCGGTCGTCGGGGAGGAGCAGGCCGGTATGGGCCTGACCCGTCCGATGGCGTGGCAGTCGGACGCTATCGTCACCGCGCTGCCCGACACGCCGATTTGCGGCTTTTACGCGGACTGCGTGGTCACGCTGCTGTACGACCCCGCAACCCACACCGCGGGCGTGTGCCATGCGGGCTGGCGCGGCATGGCCGCGGGCATCCTGCCCAAGACCGTAGCGGTGATGGAGGAAAAGCTCGGGACAAAGCGCGAAAGCCTGCGCGCGGTGCTCGGTCCGTCCATCCGGCAGGAATGCTTTGAAACCGATGCGGATGTGCCCGAGGCAATGGAAAAGCAGCTCGGCGCGCTGGTGCAACCTTATATTATGGAGAAGGGTCCGAAGTTCCATGTGGATTTGCAGGGAATCGGTGTTCGGCTGCTGCAGAACGCGGGCCTTGAGCCGGAAAACGTAATTGACAGCGGTATCTGCACCATGTGCCGCTCGGATGAATTCTGGTCGCACCGCAAGACGCACGGCCTGCGCGGCGTGCAGGGCGGTGTGATCTGCCTGTAACCGAAAGGAAGTCCGGTTTATGAAATGGAAAAAAGGCGTGCTTGCCGCGTTCCTTGCAGCGTTGTGCCTGCTGAGCGCCTGCGGTCTGCCCGCTTTGGGCGGCGAGGATGCGCCGGTTGACAATGTCAAGGTGTCGGATGCATATTTCGGTCTGGCGTGGTATCAAAACGGCACACTCAATCCGGTGCTGGACAACACCAGCATCAATCGCGTGCTGTGCGAGGCGCTGTATGAGGGGCTGTTTGAGGTTACCTCGAACTTTACGGCGGAAAATGTGCTGTGTGAATCGTATACGGGCGACGGCACAACCTTCACCTTCACCCTGCGGGACGACATAACCTTCTGGTCGGGCGAAAAACTGACCGCGCGCGATGTGGTCTCAAGCCTGCAGACGGCGCAGTTTAACGAGGCTTCGCCGTTTCACAACCGGCTGACGGAGGTTTCCTCCATCGAGGCGGTGAGTGACCGCGAGGTGCGTATCGTGCTCACCTCGCCCAATATCAATTTCCCGCGTCTGCTGGATATTCCGATTTACCGGCAGGGCTCGGCCGACAGCGGCAGCTTTGCCGACGGCACCGGCCCGTTCCAGCCGGTTGAGCAGGATCGACACTGGACGCTGGAGGCCAACGAGAATTGGCACGGCGGCTTCCTCGGCTCCATCCGTACGATTACGCTGGTGACAATGACGCGCGCGGACGCGGCGATGTCCAGTTTCCAGACGGGCGACGTGTCTCTGATGCGCGCGGCGCGTATCTCGCCCGATCCCCCGTCGGTTGGCGGTTCGGTGGATACCGTGCAGACAACCAGCGCGTCGCTGCACTATCTGGGCATCAACTATGCAAACAGTCAGCTGGCCAATGCCAAGGTGCGGCAGGCGCTGAGCGCCGCACTCTCGCGGCAAAGCCTGTGCGCAACGCAGCTGCAAACGTTTGCCGACCCCGCGGTGATGCCGGTCAATCCGCAGCCGGCGGATGAAAATCTGACGCTCAATCTTTCGGCGGACGCAACCAGAGCGGCGCAGCTGCTGCGGGAAGGGCTTGGCGGCGAAACCGACACAGATGAGACGGATACGTCCGGCCAAACCGGCGACACGGACGAGTATGGCAATACGGACGAAACGGATAACGGCGACGAATATACCGACGAGGATAATAATACGGATGGCGGGGAAGATACGGACATCAGCACCGCTGCGCTTGGCACCGGAGGACAAACGCTGTCCATTCGTCTGCTGGTCAACTCGGACAACGCCTTCAAGGTCGCAGCTGCAGAGCAGATTGCCGCGTCCTGGAATGCGCTGGAGGGCGTGACCGTGACAGTGGATAAGCAGCCGTATGAGACGTTTGTCTCCATGCTGCAATCCGGTTCGTTTGACGTATACTATGGAGAAACACAGCTTACTGCGGATTTTGACCTGCGTCCGCTGTTATCCTCCGGCGGCAGCCTGAACTATGGCGGCTATTCAAACGAGGACATGACGGCGGCAATTGCTGCGGCGCGCAGCGGCGAAAATGTTTCCGGCTTCTACAGCCTGTTTTTGGAGCAGATGCCCATCATTCCGATTGCGTTTGAGCGCGGGCAGATCATTATTCGCAAGGGTCTTATCGACAATTATACGCCCTCGCCGTACAATGCGTTTGCAGGGCTGGAAACGTGGACGACTTCATAAAGGAATTTAAATCCCCCGGAAAATCCGCCGCCTGCGGTGAAACACCGACGCGGTTTGGCAGATATAGGAGATATTTCATGGCAGAAAAGGTAGTATTGGGACTTTCGGGCGGCGTGGACTCCGCTGTAGCGGCGGCACGGCTGCGAGACATGGGCTATGAAGTGCACGGCCTGTTTTTGGAGGTGGGGCTGGGCGGCGAGGAGGCCGCCCAGCACACGGCGGATGATTTGGGCATTCCGCTTTATATCGCGCACCGGCGCGAGGCGTTCGAGCAGCAGATTTGCGGTTATTTTGCCGATTCGTTCTGCAATGCGCGCACGCCTAACCCGTGCGTGATGTGCAATCCGCTCATCAAATTCCGCGCACTGACCGACTACGCCGATGAAATCGGCGCGGCGTATGTTGCCACCGGGCACTATGCCCGCACGGGACATGATGCCGAGGGCCGTGCGCTGCTGCGGCGTGCCCGCGCGGAAAAGGATCAGAGCTATATGCTGTACCGACTGCCGCGCAAAACGGTGGCGCGCTGTCTGTTCCCCTTGGGTGAAGCGGAAAACAAGGCGGAAGTGCGCGAAAACGCGCGCGAAATCGGCCTTTCTGTGTCGGAAAAGCCGGACAGCATGGATGTGTGCTTCATCCCGGACGGCGATGTACAGGGCTGGCTGGAGCGTCACGGCGCGGCCTGCCCGCCGGGCAACTTTGTGGACGAAAACGGCAAGGTGCTCGGGCGGCACAGGGGCATTCACTGCTATACGGTCGGCCAACGTAAGGGGCTGGGCGTCGCGGCGGAGGGACGGCTGTTTGTGCATGAGCTGCGGCCGGAGACCAACGAGGTCGTTTTGTCGCTCGAGGATGTGTACCGCAGTGAGATTACCGTGCGGGACGTGCATTATATTGCGCTGGAATACGCGGAAAACGGCCCGTTTGCCTGCGAGGTGCGCGTACGCTTTTCGCGCCGCAGCGACCGTGCGATCGTCTATCCGGACGGCAAGGAGGCGCGCATCGTGTTTGAGGATGCGGTTCGCGCACCGGCTGCGGGGCAGAGCGCGGTGCTTTACGACGGCGATATCGTCATCGGCGGCGGGTTTATCGAGTAAAAAATGGCGGCTTGCCGCCATTTTCTTTTGGAATCGCGCGGGGCGCGTGGAAGGGTGAAAGACAATGCGGGAAAATCATATTTTGCAGGGACATCTGCTCGGCGCGTTCACCGTGCTGGTCTGGGGCACGACGTTTGTTTCGACCAAGGTGCTGCTGCGCACCTTTTCGCCGGTGGAAATCATGGTCACGCGTTTTGCGTTGGGGTTTGCAGCGCTGTTGATTGCGTCGCGCGGCTGGATGCGCGCCAAGGAAAAACGGCATGAAATCCTGTTTGCGCTGGCAGGACTGACGGGCGTTACGCTGTATTTCCTGATGGAAAACATTGCGCTGACGTACATATCGGCCTCGCTCGTTGGTATCATCGTGGCGGCGGCGCCGCTGTTTACCGCACTGTTCGCCGCGCTTTTGCTGCACGAGAAGCTCGGCCGCTGGTTTTTCTGCGGCTTTGTCTGTGCGATGGCGGGCGTAGCGCTCGTGTCGCTGGCGGGCGTGAGCGAGCTGCATTTCAGTCCGCTGGGGGCGTTGCTCGGCGTGGGCGCGGCACTGGTCTGGGGCGTGTACTCCGTGCTGATTCGGTATCTGGGCGGGGCGGGCTACGCTACCGTACCGCTGACCTGCCGGGTGTTCGGCTATGGACTGCTGTTTCTGCTCATTCCGGCGTTTCTCGACGGCTTTCCGGCAGGACCGGCGGCATGGCTCGAGCCGGTGCATCTGGCAAATCTGCTGTTTCTCGGGTTGGGCGCATCCGCGACCTGCTTTGTGACGTGGAACCGCGCGGTATTCCTGCTCGGTCCGGTGCGTACCAGCGCGTATATCTACGCGACTCCGATTGTAACCATCATCAGCTCGGCGCTCATCCTGCACGAAACGATGACCCCGTCCATGTGGCTGGGCACGGCGCTTGCGCTCGGCGGTCTGGTACTGTCCGAACGCGACGGCACCAAGAAAGAAAACGAGTCAAAACGGTGATTCGCGCGCCGTATGGCGCGTATCAAATAGAAAAGAACCGCCGGAAGGCGGTTCTTTTTATCAAAGCCGAGGACATGTGCCTCGGCTTTGATGCAAGAAAGAGGAAAAGTTTCGCATGTTGGAACTTTTCCTCGTATGGGGGATGTCCGCGCTTCGCGCGGCATGGCCCCGCAATCGAACCTGTACGGTTCGATTGACATTAGTTGAATGCCTCGTCATCCCGTTCCTCGAACATGCGGTGCACGCGGGCGCGCAGTTCAGGATAGCCTGCAAGCGTTGGGTCGGTCTGCAAAATCTGCTCGGCTTCTTCGCGTGCGCTCTGCATGAGTGCCAGATCGGCAATCGGGTCGGCAACGTGCAGCGCTGGCAGACCGTGCTGCCGCCTGCCGAAAAAGTCGCCCGGGCCGCGCTGCGACAGGTCGGCGCGCGCGACTTCAAAGCCGTCATTTGTTTTACACAGGATTTTCAGCCGTTCTCGCGCGGTTTGCCCTTTGTCCGCGCCGAAGAAAATGCAGTAGGACTGCCGCGTGCCGCGTCCGACGCGCCCGCGCAGCTGGTGCAGCTGGGACAGGCCGAAGCGGTCGGCGTCCTCAACGACCATCAGGTTGGCGTTCGGCACGTCCACGCCGACCTCAATGACAGTCGTGGCAACCAGAATATCGTATTCTTTCGCGGCAAATGCCTGCATGACGCGCTCTTTTTCTGCGCTTTTCATGCGGCCGTGCAGCACGGCAACGCGCCGGTGCGGCAGCATTTTTTGCAGGTCGACTGCGTGCTGCTCCGCGCTCTTGAGGTTCATTTCTCCTTCTTCGACCAGCGGACACACCACATAAACCTGCCCGCCCTGCTCGATCTGTTTGTCAATGAAGGCAGTGATGCGTTTTCGCATATTCTCGCCCACAGCATAGGTCTCGACCGGCTGACGGCCGGGCGGGACTTCGTCGAGCACGGACACATCGAGGTCGCCGTACAGGATGAGCGCAAGCGTGCGCGGGATGGGCGTTGCCGACATGACCAGAACATGGGGTGTTTGTCCTTTGGCGGACAGCGCGGCGCGCTGCGCCACGCCGAAGCGATGCTGTTCGTCGGCCACGACCGCGCCCAGCCGGTGAAAGGTCACGCTCTGCTGGATGAGCGCATGTGTACCGATGACAACCTGCGCCGCGCCGCTTTCGATGGCGGCGAGGGCAGCGCGCTTCTGCGCCGCACTCATCGATCCGGTCAGCAGGGTGCAGGAAATGCCGAGCTTTTCCAGCAGCGGCGCGAGCGTTTCCGCGTGCTGCGCCGCAAGGATTTCCGTCGGGGCCATGAAGGCGGCCTGATAGCCGCTTTTAGCGGCCAGCGCACATAGCGCAGCGGCGACAATTGTCTTGCCTGAGCCGACATCGCCCTGTACCAGTCGGTTCATCGGACGGCCGGAGGCGCAGTCCGACGCAATTTCCCCGATTGCGCGGCGCTGCGCTCCTGTGGGGGAAAAGGGGAGTGCGGTGAAAAAGTCTGCAAGGGATGCATCCGAAAATAGCAGCCCTGTGTCGGCGCGGCGGCGCTCCTTGAGCTGCTGCAAGCCACAGCAGAGAAGGAATAACTCCTCGAATACCATACGGCGGCGCGCATCGGCCATATCCTGCGTCGACTGCGGCCGGTGGATGGCGGCAAGCGCGTCGGCAGCATCCGGCAGCTTGTACCGCGCGCGCAGCACCTCGGGCAGCGGGTCGGGCCAGTCGCCCGGTACCGCATCCAGCGCCGCTTCGGTCACACGCGCCATGTCACGCTGGGTCAGTCCTGCGGTCAGCGGGTAGACCGGCACAATACGACCGGGGTGTTCCGCGTCGGGCGAGACCTTTTCCGACTGCGGCGAAACCAGCATGCGCGTGTGGCCGTTTGCCTGCACGCGCCCGTAGAACACATATTCCTGCCCGACGCGCAGCAGTGCCGCGGCATAGGGGTTGTTGAAATAGGTGACGGGCAGCGAGCCGGATTCGTCGAAAATCGTGCATTTGACCAGCGTCATGCCCTTGCGGATGCGGGTGGTTTTCGGCTCGGTGCCGACAACCGCACGGACAGCATACTTGCCGTCTTCCGCGATGTCCGCAATGGGGGTGATAGCCGTGCGGTCCTCATAATCGCGCGGATAGGTTTCCAGTGCGTCGCGCAGCGTACGGATATGCAGTTTTTCAAACAAAGCCGCTTTTTTCGGGCCGACGCCCTTGACAAAGCGGATGCTGTCCTCCAGTGCGGGCATGGCAGCCTCCTTAGAAATAGACGCGCGGCCGCCCGTGGGGGCGGCCGGAGCCGAATGTGACGGGAACCGTGGTTCCCATCGAGCATGTTAGTATTCGCGGTAAACCGCCTTGACCACGCCGAGAATCTGACAGCCTGTGCCGTCAATGGGAGGGTAGGCCGGGTTTTCCGGCATCAGCCATACGCCGTCCGCCGTGATGTTCAGCGTTTTACAGGTGGCCTCGTCCTCCAACAGAGCGATGACGATATCGCCGTTGCGCGCTTGAATATCCTGTCGGACGATAACCAGATCGTCATCCATGATGCCAACGCCGATCATCGAATCGCCGCGGATGCGCAGGGCATAGTATTCTCCGCCGTTTGCCGCAGGTTCAAACGGGACGTAGCCCACGTGCTCCTCGACCGCGAGAATCGGCATACCGGCGGTGACGCGGCCGAGAATGGGCACGCGCGTAACCATGGACGGGCCGCTGACCGGGGTCAGCGCGCGGGATTTGTGCTCACTTGGCTCAAGGTAGCCTGCCTCCTGCAATTTTTTCAGGTGCGCATGCACAGTCGAGGGTGAGCGCAGGTTCATTTCCGCGCAGATCTCGCGCACCGAAGGGGGATAGCCATGCTCGAGGGAAAATTCGCTGATATAATCCAAAATCCGTTGCTGTTTGGCGGAGATTTTTTTCATATGGACGCACTCCTTGCTGTTGCCTTTCGGAACATACGTTCGTATTTTTTTCTATTATACCCTAAAATGCGCAGTAAAGCAAACATTTGTTTGTGAAAAAACGGAAAGAATTGTGAAAAACAGAAATCGCGTACATTTTCCTGTCGATTATTCCGAATTATGTCAGGCCACTCGCAAAAAAATCACCGCTTTGCTTGTATTTGGACTGGTTTTGTTATATCATATAGACAGAAACGATTCAGACGGCGCTACGCCGTGCAACGCGTTTTGTCGCAAAAAGCATCAAACGATCGCAGGGAGGGTTTTTCTATGACGATCAAGACCGATCTTGGATATATTGAAATCACAAACGAGGTGATGGCAGGAATTGCGGGCTATGCGGCTTCTTCGTGCTTCGGCGTGAAGGGCATGACCATTCGCTCGATGTCGGACGGGCTGGCGCATCTGCTCGGACGCGATACCCAGTCGCGCGGCGTTAAGGTATCGGAGGCGCCGGACGGCGGCGTCAATATCGACCTGCACATCGCGGTTGAGCATGGCGTGAACATTGCAACCGTGTGCCGCTCGATCATCAGCGAGGTGCGCTACCACGTTGAGCGTTTGACCGGCGTGGATGTAAAGAATGTGGATATCTATGTAGAGAGTATCCGTGCGGACTGACGCGCGGCCAAAAAAGAATTCGGGGAGAGTTAAGTAAATGGCAGATCAGAAAATAGACGGCGCGCTGTTCCAGTCCATGGTGATCGAAGGCGCGCTTGCCATTGCCGAAAAGAAGGAACAGGTCAACGAACTGAACGTTTTCCCTGTGCCGGACGGCGATACGGGCACCAATATGTCCATGACGATGGGCTCGGCGATGACCGAGATGGAAAAGCTGACCGAGCCGACGCTGGCAAAAGCCGTCGACACGACGGCATCCGCGCTGCTGCGCGGCGCGCGCGGCAATTCGGGCGTTATTTTGTCGCTGCTGTTCCGCGGCGTGGCGAAAAAACTGCGCGAAACCGATGCGGCGGGCGGCCGTGAACTGGCGCTGGCGCTGCGCGAGGGTGTGGAAACTGCGTATAAGGCGGTTATGAAGCCCGCGGAAGGCACGATTTTGACCGTGTCGCGTGTGTCTGCACAGCAGGCGGTCGAAGCCTGTCAGGCCGAGCCGGACCTGTCGGCCGAGCAGGTGCTCGAAACCGTGCTGACCTGCGGACGGCAGGCGCTGGAGGAAACCGTGCATCAGAATCCCGTGCTGGAAAAGGCGGGCGTGGTGGACGCAGGCGGCTTCGGCTACCTGACCATTCTCGAAGGCATGCTGGACGCGCTGCGCGGCATCCATAAGGAGCGCACCGTGGCCGAGCCGACCAAGGCGGCGGCGGATTTTGCTGCAATCGCGGATGAGGATATCACCTTCACCTACTGCACCGAGTTTATCGCCGCGCGCAAGGATAAGGCGCGCAACGTTGGTCGTCTGCGCGCGATTCTCAGTGAAATCGGCGACAGTCTGGTGGTGGTTGAGGATGACGATATCGTCAAGGTGCATGTACACACCGACCAGCCCAACAAGGCACTGGAGGAGGGCCTCAAGTTCGGTCCGCTGCTGACCGTTAAAATTGAGAACATGCGCGAGCAGCACACCGCCAAGGTCATCGAAGGCACAGCGGATGCGCCGGCCGAGCGTGTCATTGTTCCGGCGGAAAAGAAATTCGGCTTTGTCGCGGTCGCCGCGGGCGACGGCTTGAAAAACGTATTTACCGATTTGGGTGTGGACGTCGTTGTGCAGGGCGGTCAGACCATGAACCCCTCGACCGACGACATCGTGCGCGCGGTGGATGCGGTTCCGGCGGAAATCGTGTTTGTGCTGCCCAATAATAAGAATATTATCATGGCAGCCGAGCAGGCTGTGCACCTGTCTGAGGAGAAAAAAATTGTCGTCGTGCCGACCAAGACCATCCCGCAGGGCATGTCTGCGATGCTGGCTGTCGACCCGGACGGGGAGGATGAAAACCTGCTGGCGCAGGCGATGCGCGACGCGGCGGCTCATGTGCGCAGCGGTCAGGTGACCTATGCCGCGCGCGACAGTGAGTTTGACGGTAAGAAGATTAAGCAGGGCGAGTATCTGTCGCTCAGCGAAGGCAAGCTGTGCGCGAGCGGGCGCGAGGCTTCGGTCATCAAAAAGCTCGTGCGCGAGATGGTAAGTGACGACAGCGCATTTGCCACGGTCATTTATGGTGAAGGCGTGAGCGCGGAGCAGGCCGCGGAGGTAGAAGCGCTGCTGCGCAAGGAAAATAAAGAGCTGGAAATCTCGGTCATCGACGGCGGACAGCCGGTGTACTATTATATTCTTTCCGTAGAATAAACAAAAGGAAAAGCGCCTCCCTGCGGGGGAGGCGCTTTGTTTTGGAGTGAAATCATGTCAGTATTCGATATTTTCAAAAAGCTCGACGAGCAAAAAGCCGCAGCGGCGGCGCAGCCCATTGAGTGGCTGGTGGTCGGGCTGGGCAACCCGGGCAGCAAGTATGACAACACGCGCCACAATGCAGGCTTTCGCGCGCTGGAAGGCTATTGCGCGCGCAGCGGCTGCAAAATCGACAAAATGAAGTTTAAGGCTCTCGTCGGGGAGGCAACGCTCGGCGGTGCGCGCGTGCTGCTGATGAAGCCGCAGACCTTTATGAACCTATCGGGCGAGGCGGTGCGCGATGCAGCGGCCTTTTACAAAATTCCGCCCGCGCGCATCATTGTGCTGTCGGACGACGTTTCGCTCGACGTGGGCACGCTGCGCGTGCGTCCGAAGGGTTCAGCAGGCGGGCAGAACGGCTTGAAAAATATCATTTATCACCTCGGCAGCGAGGAGTTTCCGCGCGTCAAAATCGGTGTGGGCAAAAAGCCGCATCCGGAGTATGACCTTGCAGCATGGGTGCTGAGCAAGTTTACCGCCGACGAGCAGAAGGCCATCGACAAGGCCTGCACGGATGCAGTGGATGCAGCGGCCTGCATCATTGCCGAAGGCTGTCCTGCAGCGGCGCAGAAATTCAACGGAAAACGCATCTGAACGCGAAAAAGGGACGTGCCGGACACGTCCCTTCATTACTGGAATCCAGTTTTTGTTTATTCGCCGCAGCCGGCACAGCCGCAGCAGTCTGTGCAGCCGGATGCCGCCTCGGCTGCCTTGCGGTCCTCGTAATCGCGCAGGCTGCCCTCTGTGATGTGGCTGAGCGCCGCGATGCGCTCGTTGACCATATCCCACAGGCACATGGGCAGATGGTCGCGGTGGCCGCGGTGGATGGTCACGCACTCAAAGCAGTTGCCATGATGCGGACAGGGCTGACGGCACGGGCAGTGGTCGCCTGCTTCGCGCACCTGCCGCAGAAATTCCTGTTTGATACGCCATGCTTCCTCTTTTTTGCCCTCGCGGTCCAGTTTGTCCTGCAAAATGGCAAGTTCGTTGCCGTCAATCTGCATGTTTTTTGCGCCTCACTTTCCTATGTTCCCGCTTAGCATAGCAAAAAAGAAGGGCTGCGTCAAAACCTTTGCGAAGGGAAATGGGTGATTTGTATGAGGTGCACAAAAAGAGGACAAATTTTCTGGCAATTTGCGCGGGTGGTAGTGACTTGAAAAAGCGCGTCCCGTTTGTTACAATGTTAACAACAAGTGAACATCGTCCTCGTTGTGATTGGATTGTTACCGTGTTGGCGGGCAAAACCAAATTTCTCGCGGCCGGCCTGAAAAAGGAATTCCCGGCGGTGCAGGAGTTTGGTTATTTTTATTTTTCGGACAGTATGCCGGTTTCTTTCTGTTCCGGTCATAATCATGCGGATTTCTGTATGGTTTTGCGGCAGGAAGGACATACTTTGCCGGGAAAACGTGACGGAGGCGGTGATTTGCTGATTCAGTATAAAGCGTGAAAAGTCATTTTCAAAATGTAAACAATAGAAAGGAAAATGCAGTTATGAAAATCGTAGAGTACACCGTTAAGGACGAACTCGGCATCCACGCGCGTCCGGCAGGCATGCTGGTCAAGGAGGCCGCACAGTTCAAGTCTTCCATCAAGATTGCTGGCCCGAAGAAGGAAGTCGACGCAAAGCGCATCATGGGCGTGATGAGCATGGGCGTCAAGCAGGGCGACACGGTCAAGCTGACCATCGAGGGCGAGGACGAGGAAGCGGCAGCAGCTGCGCTCGAAAAGTTCCTGACGGAAAACCTGTAAGAGAAACCGGTGTTAATATCCGATACCGGCGCCGCCGGATGTGCCGCAGCCATTCTGGATGCGATCGGCGGCCGGGATAATGTGCTTTCCGTCGGATGCTGCATGACACGTCTGCGTTTGCGTCTGCGGGAACCCGCAGCGGCGGATGAGGCAAAGCTGCGCGCCGCGGGCGCCGCGGGAGTGCTGCACCGAGCGGATGGGGAAGTGCATGTCGTCATCGGACCGCTTGCACGGCCGCTGGCGCGTGAGATGGAAACACTGGTCAAATAAAAAAGCCTGTCCTTCTGCGGCAGTGGGAGGCGCGGGTGTTCCTCAAGCAGCTGAGGCGGGCGAACGCCCGCCTTTGTTTTTTTGACGGCAGATGTTTGGACAAAGAGAGAGGTATTGAATATGAAAATCATTCGTGCAAAGGACTATAATGACATGAGCCGCAAAGCGGCCAACATTATCTCGGCGCAGGTCATCCTCAAGCCGGATTCCGTGCTGGGACTTGCCACCGGATCGTCTCCGATCGGCATTTACGAGCAGCTCATCAAGTGGTACAACAAGGGCGATGTGGATTTCGGCGGCTGCACGACGTTCAATCTGGACGAGTATCGCGGCCTGACTGCCGATCATGACCAGAGCTATCACTACTTCATGCACAAGAACTTCTTTGACGCTATCAATGTGCCGGATGCGCGCATCAACCTGCCGGACGGCGCACAAATGGACGCGGAGCGCGAATGCGCGCGATATGACGCAGCAATTCAGGCGGCCGGCGGCATTGATTTGCAACTGCTCGGCATGGGCCTGAACGGCCACATCGGCTTTAACGAGCCGGACGATTATTTCTCCAAGGGCACGCATTGCGTCGACCTGACCGAGTCCACCATTGAGGCAAACAAGCGCTTCTTCGAGTCCGTTGATGACGTGCCGCGTCAGGCATATACCATGGGCGTACAGACCATCATGCTGGCGCGCCGCATCGTAATCGTTGTTTCGGGCGAGAACAAGGCCGACATCGTGCGTCAGGCATTCTTCGGCCCGGTTACGCCGCGTGTACCGGCCTCCATTCTGCAGCTGCATACCGATGTGTCCGTTGTAGCGGACGAAGCCGCGCTTTCCAAGAGCCTGGACCTGCTGTAAGCTGCGTGCGCGCATATGGAGTTTAAAAATCTCAGGATCTATCAACCGGACGGTACTTTTCATAAGGGCGGGCTGGCGCTTTCGGGCGACCGGATTGCAAGTACACCGGTATCGGCGGATGCCTGCGATATGGATGGTCTGTATGCCATTCCGGGACTGATCGACATTCATTTCCACGGCTGCGCGGGTTATGACTTCTGTGACGGAACCGAGCAGGCGATCTCGGCCATTGCGCGGTATCAGGCGGAGCACGGTGTGTGCGCGATTTGTCCGGCAACTATGACCTATCCGGAGGAAAAGCTGACTGCCGTGATGCAGGCTGCCGCAGCGTATCGAACGGAGCGGAGCGGTGCGGCATTGGTGGGCGTCAATCTGGAGGGTCCGTTTCTGTCTCCAGCGCGGAAAGGCGCACAGAACGGCGCATGGCTGCAAAATCCGGACGCCGGCCTGTTTCGTCGCTTACAGGAGCAGGCGCAAGGGCTGATTCGTCTGTGCGAAATTGCACCCGAGCTTCCGGGCGGACTGGATGTGATCGGGGAGCTGGCGGGCGAGGTACGCCTGTCACTGGCACATACCGAGGCGGATTACGATACCGCGTGCGAAGCGTTCTGGCGCGGTGCGCGCCAGGTTACACACCTGTTCAATGCCATGCCGCCGCTGACACACCGCGAACCGGGTGTTATCGGCGCGGCGTTGGACAACGACGAGGTTGGCGTGGAGCTGATTTCAGACGGCTGCCATGTGCATCCGTCGGCCGTGCGCGTGGCGTTTCGCCTGTTTGAAAACCGGATGATATTGATTTCGGACAGCATGTCCGCAACCGGGCTGGACGATGGGGAATACACTCTGGGCGGGCAGGAAGTGTCCGTGCGGGACGGCCGCGCAACTCTGCGCGGCGGTACTACGCTGGCCGGTTCGGTTGTCAATCTGTTTGAGTGTATGCGTCGTGCCGTGCAGATGGGCATTCCGCTCGGGCAGGCGGTGTGCTCGGCGTCAACCAATCCGGCACGGGCTATCGGTATCCAGCACGATTACGGTACGCTCGAGCCGGGCAAGCTGGCCAATATCATTCTGCTCGACGAGGATTTGAACATCAACACGCTCATTCTGCGCGGGCAGATTATGTGACTATGTTAAAAAGGGCTTCGGGAATGCTCCTGAAGCCTTTTTTGCGCGCCTTGACCGTGGAGGGCGTTTATGCTACGATAACCATATCTAAAAGAGGGGAGAGGCCGTATGATTCAGTGTTTCGTCAAAAAGGAATATGCTGCGCCGTTCGGCCTTTTGTGCATGCCGCGCCTGTTTTCGGTCAGTCGGACGGACGAAAAGGCGTCGGCACATCCGCGTGTTATGCACGCACATGACGATTTGGTCGAAGTGGTGCTGGTGCGCGGCGGCGAAAGCCGGTATTATGTCGGCGGCACGCCGTATGACGCGCGCCGCGGAGACCTGTTTATCTTCAACAGTCGCGTCGTGCATGATGAGCCTTCCGGCCCGGACCGGCCGGTCGCCACGGTCAGTCTGGCGCTGGGCGGCCTTGCCGTGCCCGGCCTGCGGGCAAACGCCCTGATTGCGGAGGACGCTTCGCCTGTCTGCCACCTGAACGAAACGCAGACCGCGCGGCTGGAGCGGCTATATGACGTACTGTATGACGAGTTGACCGCGGGCAACGACGACGGCGCGCACCACCTGCTCATGGCGGTGCTGTCCCTTGTGCAGCAGTTTCGCGCCGCAGCGGCGGATGGCCGCGCCGCAGGCGAAAATGCGTTTGCCCAGCGCATCAAAGACTATATTGACGCGCACTTTGCCGAGGAGTTTTCGCTTCAGCAAATGGCCGGAGCGCTGCACGTCAGCCCGTATTACCTTGCGCATGTCTGCAAGGAGGCAACCGGCTATTCGCCGCTGCAATATGTGCTGCGCCGCCGTATCGGTGAGGCACAGACCCTGCTCATTACGACCGACCTGCCCGTCACGCGCATTGCCGCACAGGTAGGGTATGATAACCCCAGCCACTTCAACGCGCAGTTCTCCAAGGCGGTCGGCATGTCGCCGCGCACCTTCCGGCGGGAGTATGTCTATCACGCCTGAGGGGCCGACCGCAAGAATTTGAAAGTTTGCTTGATACAGCCGCGAAAACGCGGCTGTTTTTTTGCGAACAAATCGCAAGAACGCTCTGGTTTTTCCGTGTTTCCGGCAGTAAAATAAAGGCAACAAAACGGAAGAGGGCGCGTCAGGGCGTCCGCATGAGAATGCAAAGGAGAATGCGGTATGAAAACGGTCAAAGTGGGTTCGGTCGGTCTGGGCCGTCTGGGTTACGAACATGCATGCAATCTGGCGACGCAGGTGCCGGGCTGCGAGCTGGCGGCGGTCTGCGATGTGGACGAGAAGCGTGTGAAAGAGGTTGCCGAGGAGTTGGGCGTACCCTATACTTATACGGATTTTGAAGAGATGTGCCAAAACCCGGAGCTGGATGCGATTGTCATCGTTTCTCCCTCCTTTCTGCACTGCCAGCAGATCGAAATTGCAATGAAAAACGGCAAGCATGTGTTCTGTGAGAAGCCGCTCGGCACGGACGTTGCTCAGTGCAAGGACGCGGAAAAGGTCGTCGAAGCGCATCCGGACCTGATTTTCCAGCTGGGCTTCATGCGCCGGTTTGACAAGTCCTATGTTGAGGCAAAGCGCAAAATCGACAACGGCGATATCGGCAAGGTGGTGCTGGTGCGCTCGTACACGCAGGACCCTCGCTCGACCATCGAGTCCACGCTCAAGTTCGCGCCGCACTCGGGCGGTCAGTTCCTCGATATGTGCGTGCATGACATTGATCTGATTCGCTGGTTCACCGGCTCGAATGTCAAGAACGTATGGGCGATTGGCGGGGTGTTCGAGTTTGACCTGTACAAGGAGCTGAACGACGCTGACAACGCCGCCGCCACCATTCAGATGGATAATGGCGCGATGGGCTTCATGTTCACCAATCGCACGCACGCGGCGGGCAGCAATGTCGAAACCGAAATTATCGGCACGCATGGCACGCTGCGCATTGCAAATGTCGGTGCGAAGAACCTGCTTAACATCGTCGACGAGCACGGATCGCGCGAGGAGTATTATCCGGACTTCATGAGCCGCTGGCATGAAGCGTTTGTGGCCGAAATGGTCGCTTTTACCGGCCATGTGCGCGAAAACACCAAGCCCTCCGACCTGACTGTGTACGACGGTATGGCGGTATCCGAGGCGGCTTACCGCTGCAAGGAGTCCTTTGAGACCGGTAAAATGCTGCCGATTCGGTAAAAGACATCGATCGAACCGTGCAGGTTCGATCGAGGGGCCGTGCCGCGCGGCGCGCGGACACCGCCTATACGCGATTTTGCGCGCCAGTGTGACACACAAAATCGCGTCCTTGTATCAAATCCGAGGCGCATGTCCTCGGATTTGATGAAAAGAACCGCCTTTTGGCGGTTCTTTTCTGTTACATGCATCTTAATAACGTAGGAGCTTGGAGCTATCAGTAATCTCAAATTCCACTGAATTTTTTAATGCCCAATTTACTGAATAGAGCAGTTTGAAATTTGTACGTTGGCCAAGGAAAGACCTGTGCACTTACCTATTATCGTAATTTCATCTCCATCGCTTAATTGAGACACAGAATCAGATTCGCTTTCACTAAAAAAGCATTGTACTGGATATAGCACATTTCCGCTTTCCAAAAGCACGCATGGATCTTTTGAAACCACGTCCTGAGAAATATCCTGTACAGTTCCGCTAATCGCTACGATTTTGTTTTTATATAGTTCGTCTGCTTGTACCGTATTCGCTTCATATGCACTTACCAGATTACTTGCGCTTACATTTATTATTTCTGGTTGTTCTGGACTTCCCGACACATTGCCGCTTTGTGCGACGGGTGCATTACGGTTATCAAGGGCTACAAATAGACCGTAGAATAGTAATACAAGGCTTATGATAAGTAATGCATAACCAAATGCTAGTAATCCTTGATGCTGTTTTGCGCCGCAATGCGGACAAACTCTTGCTGACTTTGCAATTTTTTCTCCACACGTCCTACAAACGGTCAATTTGTTCATATTACCATCCTCCTAAATATTATAATTGCAAGAAAAAATTCCCATGTAAGATGTAATATTTGAGGCTTTCCGATCGGAAAGCCTCTTTTGATGCCTGTATTTGTCAAATCTTAAAGATGCCGAATACCTTGGTGGCCAGCTCGGTGGCGAGAATAAGCACCAGCAGAACCGGCGCAATCCAGCGTACCATAACGCGGTGCAGCGCTTCGCGGTGGAAGGAGCCTGCGCCTTCTTTCACCTCGTCCGCGATGACCTTGGTGCCAACCACGTGGCCAATCAGGATGCAGGTGAGGAATGCGACAATCGGCATGAGCACTGAGTTGGAGATAAAGTCAAAGAAGTCGAGGAACTGCATGCCGATGACGGTGACGCCCGCCCACGGACCGTAGCCCAGGCAGGACGGCACGCCGAACAGCAGGACAATGACCATGACGAGCAGGGTTGCGGGCTTGCGTCCCAGGCGCGTTTTGTCCATGACGACCGAGACTATGGTTTCCATCAAAGAGATAGAAGAGGTCAGCGCTGCAAACAGCACCAGCAGGAAGAATACCGTGCCAATGATAGAGCCGAAATGCATGGATTCAAACACCATCGGCAGCGTAATAAACATCAATCCGGGACCGTTGTTAATCTGGGACGGATCGCCGCCGTTAAAGGCAACGACCGCCGGAATGATCATCAGACCGGCAATAAAAGCAAACAGCGTATCAAAAATCTCGATCTGCGTGACCGAGTGCTCCAGCAAGTTTTCCTTCTGCATATACGAGCCGTAGGTGATCATAATACCCATGGCAAGCGACATCGAATAGAACAGCTGGCCGAGCGCGCCGAGCACGGTAGAAGCCGAGAACTGCGAGAAGTCGGGCAGCAAATAGTATTTCAGACCAGTCATTGCGCCGTCGATGGTCAGCGAGTAGACCGCCACCATCACGCTCAGCACTGCCAGCACAGGCATCATAATGCGGCTGGCCTTTTCAATGCCCTTTTCCACGCCGAAGATGACCACAACGGTTGTCAGCAGCACATAAATTAAAAACCACGGGGTCGGACCGCTGAAATCCAGCATGGTAGCCGGAATGGAGCCTGCGTCAAAGCCGATAAAATCGTTGAAGAAGCCGCCGTTGTCGGCTGCGGTCAGACCGTTACCGGTCAGAAAAGTGACCAGATATTTCATGACCCAGCCGCCGATGACGCAATAATAGGGGGTGATGATAACCGGCACGAACGCCGCAATCCAGCCGAGAAAGCCGAACCGGCGGTCGAGCGCCTTATATGCCCCGATGCAGGACAGGCGGGTTTTGCGGCCGATGGCAATTTCGGTAATCATCAGCGCAAAGCCGAAGGTAATCGCCAGAATGATATACACCAGCAGGAAAATGCCGCCGCCGTATTGCGCGGCCAGATACGGAAAACGCCATAGGTTGCCCAGACCCACCGCAGAACCGGCCGCAGCCAGCACAAAGCCGATGCGGCTGGAAAAGCTGCTTCTTGATTTCTGTTCCATTTTTTGCAAACTACTCCCTTACATGTTTCTTTCTCTTTGCTGCCGCGAGAGCAGCGGGAACGCTATTCCGTGAGGTTGAATTCGCCGAGGAACTGCCATGCACGCAGCAGATTATCCAGATGGTAGTTGCCGACAATATCCGCCGTGCTCTGCGGCGCAGCGCAGATGCCGTCCGGCACGGTCAGGCCGAGCAGAGTCAGCCGCTTTGCGTTTTCCGGCGACAGACGCCCCTTTTCGTCCATCGCGCACAAGGCGTTCAGCTCCTGCCAGATGCTATGTGCGAGCTTTTCGCAGCCGCGCAGAAAAACGGTCTGTTCGATATGACTGTGCGAGTGAAATGCGCGCTGCTTCTCAAAAATGGCAAGCTCTCCTGCGATGCGCTCAAGCTGCGCCGCCAACGGCGATAGGTCCGGATATCGTCCATACAGCACGCGTTCGCTGACATAGGCGGGTACCGATTGCTGAAAATGCCGCAGCAGGTCGGAGATGCGGCGGCTGTTATTGTAGGGCTTAATGGCAACGTTGATGACCAGTGCTGTGGCGAGACCGATGGTGGTATCGAGCAGGCGGTTGAAGCCGTACTGAAAGGCGTCGCCGGCTGGTGACACACAGATGGAAACGAACACAATGCAGGACAGAGGCACGGCAAATTGCAGCCGCAGCCGGACACACAACAGAATCAGCACGATTAGTCCCAGTCCGATTCCCACATAACGAAAATTTGCCAGCAGACTGACGAACAGTGCGCCGAAGCCTGCGCCAAGCAGAATGCCGGTCAGCTGCGTGCGGCAGGTTTCAAAGGCGTCGCCTACCGTGCGGCTCATTGCGCTGATGGCGCCGATGGCGGCGAAAATCAATGATGTCGAGCCGCGCAGGTCGGCGAAAAACAGCGCCAGCGCTACAGCAAGACCGGTCTTGACGGTCCGCAGTCCGATGTGCGGGACAAACCGTGCCAACGTTTTCTTCTCCTCCGGAATAAAATAATGAAGCTATTGTATCACAAAAGCGGGTTTTTCACAAGATATTTGCAGGGAAAAGCCGGGTATGCTATAATTATTTTAACGTCCTATTCAGAATGGAGAGATGATGTTTCATGAAGACATACCGTTTTGGCGTGCTGGGCGCGGGCAATATGGGAATGGCGATAGCGGAAGGCGCGGTTCGTGCCGGACTGCTGATGCGGGATCAGGTGCTGCTGTTCAACCGCAGTGAGGACAAACGCGCAGCGCATCACGCCTGCGGCTATGCTGTCACGGGAAATTATACCGAGGTCTACACCGCGTGCGAAACCGTGCTGCTTGCGGTCAAGCCGCAGAACTTTGACGAAATTTTGCCGGTATTGGGCAAATGCAGCGGAGAAAAACCGCTGGTCGTATCGATTGCGGCGGGCGTGACGTTCGCCAAGATGGAGCGGGCGCTCGGCGCGGATACGCCGATTATCCGTGTGATGCCCAATACGCCGCTGATGCTCGGGGAAGGCGCCACCGAGCTGGTCAAAAACGCGGCGGCGACCGATGCGCAGCTGGCGCAGATTCGCGCGCTGTTCGACACCATGGGCGTGACCGTGGTATTCGACCGCGAGGATATGCTCAACGAGGTCATTCCGTATGCAGGCTCTGCTCCGGCTTATATCTATGCTTTTGCCGATGCGATGGTCAAAAGCGCGCAGGAACACGGCATCGATCCGGCGGATGCGCTCAAATTGTTCTGCCAGACCATGATTGGCTCGGCAAAAATGCTGCTGGAGGGCGATAAAACGCCCGCGGAGCTGATATGCGCCGTGTGCTCACCGGGCGGCACGACGATCGAAGCAATGCGGGTGCTCGAGGCGTGCGGTCTTGCCGATATGCTGGCGCAGGCGAACGATAAATGCATTGCGCGTGCCTATGAACTGGGTAAATAACCGGATGCCGCCATTGACTTTGCCGCAAGTGTATGATAAAGTTAAATAAATATTCCGCATCACTTTGAGAGGAAGTGGATTCTTTGAAAAATTCGACGAAAATCAAAGCGACCCTGCTGCTGACCAGCCTTGCGTGTGCGGCCGGTGCGACGGCGGCGCTTATGCTGCTTCAGAAAAAGCGCGAAGAGGAAGTTTACCACGAGGCGGAGCTCAAGGCCATGGATGAGCTGGAGGAAATGATGCGCGAGGAATCCGACTGCGCTTCCTGCGCCTGTGCAGAGGAGTGCGCGGCGGTAGACGACGCTTATCAGGATTCGTTCGACGATCAGGCATCGGAAGAGGACGAGAAGGCCGAGGAGGAAAAACCCGAGGAAAAGGCTTCTGAGGAAGCGGCAACCGAAGAATAAGCGGCAGCGGGCGGAGGATTTCCCCTTCGCCCGCTGTTTTTATCAGAACATAAGGAGGAACCCCCATGATAGAATACGAAGGCCGTGTATTTCGGCCGCCTTCTGAGGCGTACAGTCTGATTGTGCAGGTTACGATTGGATGCAGTCATAATAAATGCACGTTTTGCGACATGTATAAGGAAAAGCGTTTCCGTGTGCGCAAAATTGAGGATGTCAAGCGCGATTTTGATGAGGCGCGCCGCATGTATCCGAATGTCCGGCGCATTTTTCTGGCTGACGGCGACGCGCTCATGTGCCGTGCCGAGCACATGGCGGAAATTCTGCGTTACATTCGGCAGGTATTTCCAGAGTGCGAGCGCGTCACCAGCTACGGATCGCCCGCGTCCATTCTGGTGAAAACGCAGGAGGAGCTGAACCTGCTGCACGAGCTGGGACTGGAAATGATCTATCTCGGTCTGGAATCCGGATCGGATGAGGTGCTGCGCCGTGTCAACAAGGGCGAAACGGCGGACGAAATTGTGCGCGCGGGCTTGATGGTCAAGCAGGCGGGCATGAAGCTGTCGGTCACCTGCATTGCGGGCCTCGGCTCCACCGAACTTTCGGAAGAGCACGCGGTTAAGACTGCCGAAGCACTCTCACGCATGAAGCCTGAGTATATCGGCCTGCTGACCTTGCTTTTCGAGCTGGAAACGCCCCTGATGCGCGACTGGCAGGCGGGCCGCTTCTATCTGATGAACCCGATTGAGATTGCGCATGAGACGCTTATCCTGCTCGAGCATATTGATGCGGAGGGCAGCGTGTTCCGTGCGAATCATGCCTCCAATTACGTCAACCTTGCCGGTACGCTCAACCGCGATCGTGAGGCTATGTGTCAGCGGCTGCGGCAGGCGCTTGAGGGAAAAATCCAGTTCCGCAGTGAGGCATTTCGGGCAAGATAACCAAAAATGTAATTATTTTGTTGGAAAATCCGGCAAAATATGAAAGAGATTGTGTTGTTTTCGTTACAATTTCAAAAAAACCAAGACAAGACGGAAAAAATGTGATATACTAAATCTGTTTTCGGGGTTTTGTCAAATCGACCCGGATGTTAAGATGTTGTTAAGAAACGTGCGTTCCGTCTGGAGGATTGCTGATGGATTCCGTATCTCATATTCGCGTTGCACATCTGTTGATGGATTACGTTGAGCAGACCTGTGGCGTTACTTTTGATTCGAGTGGCTTTGTGTATGGCAACTTAAAGCCTGACCTGACCGGCACTTATCTGACCAAGCGCCACAACCCGTCGATCATGATGGACGAGGTGATGGACAAGATTCGCGCGTTCACGGAAAAGTATACCATCGGTCCGGTCAATGGGCGTGAGCTTTCGGTGGATTTGGGCGAGATTTGTCATTATATGACCGATTTCTTCACCTACCCGCATAACGATGATATCTATGAGCGCAATTTGCTGGCGCATTATCTGTACGAAAAGCGCGTAGCGCTGGTGATTCGCCGTCGGATGACGGAGGACAAGTTTGAGCAGTGGGCCAGCCCGATCATCCCGCCGACAACGGTAGACGCGCTGATAGCGCGCATCGGCTCGATGCATGATGCGTACCGCGCTGCGGACCGTCATCACGGCATCAACGACGATCTGGTACATATCTGCCGCGCGACTGCAATGGTGGTTCTTTCCATCATTAGCATTGTCTACGAGCAGGTGGAAGTACCGGCAAGCGTGATTGCATAAGAGAACACAAAAAGCCACGGTATCTCGTGGCTTTTGTCATTTTTTTTGACCGAAAAACAGGAGGAAATATGAAAAATGTAACGATCTATACCGACGGCGCCTGCTCGGGCAATCCGGGGCCCGGCGGATGGGGCGCGATTTTAAAATATGGAGAGAAGGAAAAGGAGCTTTCCGGTTCCGAGCCTTCCACGACCAACAACCGCATGGAGCTGCTCGGTGTGATTACCGCGCTGGAAGCGCTGAAAGAGCCGTGCACAGTCGACCTGTATTCGGACAGCAAGTATGTGGTCGACGGCATCACCAAGGGCTGGGCCAAAAGCTGGCGCGCCAAGGGATGGGTGAAAAGTGATAAAAAACCCGCTAAAAATCCGGAACTGTGGGGACGACTGCTTGATTTATTGGACAAACACGCGGTTCGGTTCCATTGGGTGAAGGGACATGCGGATAATCCATACAATAACCGCTGCGATGAGCTGGCGGTTGCCGCTTATCAGCAATATAAATAAGGAGTACCCTATGGAACGGATGCGCCGCGTGCGGAACGGCACGCTGATCTTCTATTATGTGTTCACACTTTGCGCGGCGGTGCTGTGCATGCTGCGGGAGGCGACGGTGTACAACGGCCTGCTGGTGCTGGCGGCGTTTTTGCTGCCCGTCGTTCCGCATGTGCTGTATCGCCTGTGCCGCCTGCGGCCGGTTTACCTGCTTGAGGTCGTGTTCGACGGGTTTGTGCTGGCGGCGGTGTCGTTTGCCAGTCTGTTCGGCGGGTACGAACTGATTCCGTACTGGGATAAGATTCTACATTTCCTGTCCGGTTTTCTGTTTGCGGTGCTGGGGACGGCGGTGTATTTCGCCAATAAGCCGGGACATGCCCTTGACCCTGCGGATGCCTTTAATGCTGCGCTGTATACATGGATGTTCGCCATGATGAGCGCGGTGCTTTGGGAAATTTGGGAATACCTGGTGTCGTTTTCGGGCGCGGATCCGCAGCAGGTGGCCTTGACCGGTGTGGGTGATACGATGGGGGATGTCATCGTATGCACGATAGGTGGCCTGATAACGGCGGTCTCCTGTTGGAAATACCTGCGGCACATAGGGGAAAACCGCCGCAAGGGCCTGATGATGCATTTGTTTGAAGCGTATTATCGAGAAAATATTCAGAATCGATCTTAAGATAGAAAAATCCCGGATGAAAGTCAATGCTTTCATCCGGGATTTGGTTTTGTCCTTGCAGTTGCTCCGCTATCAGATATTTACGGGAAATTAATCCTTTGGCGCGTTGTTGCTGCGCGAAACCGGAATGTCGTACGTGCGAAACAGACCGCGGATATAGCTGCTGTTCTGCATGGTGGATTCGCTCATATGGATAATCGCCTTTGCAAATTTATTCATAGTGCGGCCTTCTTTCTTATGGATTTGTCTATATCATATCACTGTTTTTTGTGGAAAACAATGGAACATATATACAAATAGCACAAATGAAACAATATAAAATTGTGATATACCACAAAAAGACGGCGTGCAGAACAGAGAGTCAGATTTCTCCGCACATGACCGCGGCAAGCGCGTCCTCGGTGGTGCGGTCGCCAAGAGAAATGGCCCCCATAGCCTCCGCGCGGTGGCCAACCGCATAGTGATGCAGATGCACGCCGCCTGCGGTACACTGGCTGGTGATATATACGCGTGTGCCGCTTTCGATCAGTGCGCGCACCGCGCTTTCCAGCCGCGTGGGAATGCCGCCTGCGCCGAAGGTTTCCAGCATCACTTTGGGATAACCGTGCAGCGCAGCGAAAAAGGTCGGGTCAAGGTCGGGCGTGAGTTTGATAAGCAGTACATGTGGGTCGAGTGAGGTGGGAGCGGACTGCGCGGGCGGCGCGACCGGAACATCCCAGCGCACCCTGCCGTCCGTTCCGACTGTGCCGAGCGGCGGCATACCTGCCGAAAGAAAGGCGTCGATTTGCGTTGAGTGGAATTTGACCGTCCGGTTGCCCGCGAGGATTTTGCCGCACAGCACTGCGACCACACCTGCGTGTCCGTCGGCTGCGACGCGGCAGGCGTCCAGCAGGTTGCGCGGTGCATCCGAGTCGGGCGCGCCCATAGGCAGCATCGAACCGGTCAGCACGACCGGTTTGACAAGGTCGGCCAGCAGGTGATACAGCAGCGCCGCGGTGTATGCTAAGGTATCTGTGCCGTGCGCGATGACAAAACCGTCGTATCGCTCGGCATTCTGCCGTACCGCATGAGCGATGCGCAGCCGGTCATCCGCAGTCATGTCGGTGGAGTCCAGCTGCATCAGGTCTCGTACGTCCATCGTACAGAATTCGCTCAGCTTGGGCACACAGTCCAGAAGCTCTGCACCGCTCAGCGCAGGTGACAGGCCGTTTTCGGTTTCGCGGCAGGCGATTGTCCCGCCGGTGGCAATCAGAAGCAATTTTTTCATCGGAGGGTCTCCTTTCGCGCCAGTCGGCGCGTAATTAGATGGAAAAAGCCTGCAAATGCAGGCTTTTTCATCAAACGCCCAGCTTAGCCGAGCGTTTGATATAAGAAAGGGGCAAAGTTTCGCGTGTCGGAACTTTGCTCCGCTTCGGACATATCCGCGGCAGCGTCGCAGTGTGTCTTGCTCGATCCAACCTGCACGGTTCGATCGAATTTATTTATAGCTTTCCTCCAAAATGCCGATAATATCCTCGCGCGAAAGCGGGCGCGGGTCGACGCGGAACAGACCGCCCATCGTGTCGGTGGCGTTGTCCGCAATTTTGCCGAAGTCCTCCGGCTGCACACCATAGCCCGACAGGCGCAGCTCACTGACGTTGCAGTGCTTTTGCAGCGCGGCAAGCGCCGTGATGAAGTCCTCCGGCTTGTGCGCATCCGTGTGGCCCAGCGCACGGGCGATGGCAACCAGTTTGTCGCCCGAGGACTCGAAAAAGCGGCTCCAGTAGGCTTTGGAAATCATAATCAGACCGGCGCCGTGCGGCAGTGCCGGATGGAACGCGCTCAGCGCATGCTCGATGGCGTGCTCGCCCGTGCAGCTGGACAGCGTTTCAACAAAGCCTGCCAAGGTGTTCGCCAGCGCAACATCGGCACGTGCGTCGGCGTTGCCGCCTTCGTGTACGGCAGTCGCAAGAGAACGGCCGATCAATTCAATTGCCTTGAGCGAGAACATTTCGCTGATAGGCGAGGCAGTGGTGGCGATATAGCCCTCCGCCGCGTGGAAAAATGCGTCGAAGCCCTGATAGGCGGTCAGGTGGGGCGGAACGGTCATCATAAAGTCGGGATCGACAATCGAGATGGTCGGGAAGCATTTCTCACCGCCCCCGCCGATTTTCTCTTCGCCGTTGGTGATCACCGTGAACGGGTCGGCTTCCGTGCCTGTGCCTGCGGTGGTCGGAATTGCAACGATCGGCAGGCCGGCCTTGGCGATGCGCTTGCCGCCGCCCGTGCCGCCATGGATGTAATCCCACCAGTCGCCCTCGTTTGTGGCCATGATAGCGACTGCTTTGGCCGTATCAATGGAGGATCCGCCGCCCAGCCCTACGACAAACGCGATGTTTTCCGCGCGGCACAGTGCAGCGCATTCGCGCACACCCTCGATAGTCGGGTTGGGCTGCACTTTGTTGTAAACCATGGTTTCGTGTCCGGCTTCCGCCAGCGCGTCGGCTACCTTGGCCACATAGCCTAAACGAGTGGTGGAAGTGCCGCCGGTGATAATCAGGCCGCGGCCTTCCGGCAGACGGGCGCGCGTCAGTTTTTGAACCGAGCCGCGTCCGAAAAACAGACGGGTCGGCATGTAAAAGCTAAAGATATCCATTATACTTGTGCCTCCTTTGAAAAAAGGGAGTCAAAATGACCCCCAAAGCAGCGTTTCTTTACTATATTCCGTGTGGGGCGTAAAACACACCCAACAATACCATTATAGCAAATTTGCTGGTCCTTGAAAAGAGAGAAAACGCTGAAAGAAAGTAATTTCTTTCGTGCAAAATGACCATGAAAAAACATAAAATAACGCTTGACGTTGTGCAATGTTGATGATATTATAATGTCACAGAAAAGATAAGGGCAAACACCAGAGGGAAAGTAAAGCAGGGGCTTTACAAAAAGGCGAAACCCATTCTTATTCTGAGAGGACTGGCGTAAAGCCAAATACGACCGGAGAAAGAGGTGAGTCCAATGGTAACAGAAGAGACGTCCTATTCGTTCGCGGGACTCGCCGCGACGCTGTAACCGAAACGATCAAGGTGATAGCTATAAAAATGAGCGAGTTCCAGACAATCAAAACGAACCGCCTGAAAAGCGCGATCGACTTCTGAATGAAGTAAGGAACGGCACCTTTGAGGAAGCTATCCTCGTGATATCCATCCGTGAAACATACTGACGATGCAAGTGGATCGAGGCAGCAGGAAAGTAAGGTTCGAGCATGAAAGAACCCTGAATTTGATGCGTTGGCGAATGAAAAAGAATCCGTGACGATGCCTGCAAAACCAAAAATAGTGCGCATCCAATGGCCGATGGGCATACTGATGAGTATGATGCCGCAAAAGCGAGCCAGAGCACAAGATTGAGATGATATCAAAACTTGCTGAAAGTGGTTCGGGTAAGCAGGAACAGAATCGAACGATAGCCCGCCGAGTAAGAGACGCGTCGAAAAATTGAGATAGAGTTCCCGAATGTAAGAAAGGTTAGCGACGAAAAGTATTTATTACCAAACGAACCGCAGTCGGGCGACTCCCGTGAACGATAGGATATAAGTTCCTGTAAAAGGCAGGAAAGAGAAGCAGTCAACCGAAGATATCAAATTGTATCGTGCAAACCGGGCTTTTGGTTTTCAGCATATGGGGGCAAAAGCATCGCCGGTCAAAATGGATAGCTTCACAAAACTGCGAGAAACGGAGCGGAGCATGGTTTCATTCCGATGCAGATGGCGGACGCCATGGCAGGGTAACGGAAGGGGAACAAAAAAGAATCCGTCCGTGCAGAAAAAATAAATACAGCGGGAAATATCCTGCTGGGAAAAGAGAATCTATGGAAATCTGGAAGTAAAAGGCCTCGTCTGGTGACGGGGCCTTTGTTATTGCGTCAGGATTCGGGTGTTTTGCCAATCATGTCATACAGTGCGTTGAGCGCGTCGGACAGCGTGCCGACGGCATCGATAAGACCAATATCTACTGCTTGCCTGCCTGAAATGACCGTGCCGACATCTGCGGTCAGCTGACCGGTTTCCCGCATGAGCTGCTGCAGGCATTGTGCGGAAATGTGAGAGTGCCCGGTGATGAAATCCACAATCCTTTCCTGAATCTTGGAAAGATATTCAAAGGCCTGCGGCACGGCAATAATCGTGCCGTTCATGCGCACAGGATGAATAGTCATGGCTGCTGAAGCTGCAATAAAGCTCTTTTTGGCCGCGACTGCCAGCGGCACACCAATCGAGTGTCCGCCGCCTAACACGAGCGAGACGGTCGGCTTGGTCATCCCTGCAATCAGCTCGGCAATGGCAAGGCCCGCTTCCACATCACCGCCCACCGTGTTAAGCAGAATGAGCATGCCGTCAATTTCCTCAGCCTGTTCCACAGCGGTGATCTGCGGAATAAGATGTTCGTATTTGGTTGTTTTGTTTTGTGCAGGCAGCTCCATATGCCCTTCGATTTGGCCGACAATGGTGATGCAGTGTACCGTGCCGCGTGAAGTCTTGGCTGTGATGGAACCGGTCTCGGCAATGTTGTTTTCCTCCGGTGCTTGAATGGTTGGATTTTCCTCCGCCATAATGCTCCTCCTTTTATGCACAAGCGTTCTCGAATTCAGTTTGCCGCGTTGCGCGTCGGATTATCCCCTGATGGTTCTTTCCACAGGCTTTATTACAATCTGTAAACGGCTTCCCCGCGGAATTGGGGATGGTTGTGGGGTCAATTACTGAAAGTTATCCACTTTGTACACAGGGTTATCCCCAAAGGGCCTGTGGAAAGACCTGTGCATAAAGTGGATTTCTTGACTGCTGTGTGGAAAATACATGCATAGAGTTTCATTATGGAAACATTGCTTGCCGTTTTGCGGGAAATTTGTTACAATACACATATATGCTTAAAATCGTAATAATGGAGTGATATATCATGAGCAACCCGATTGTTACAATCGAAATGGAGCAGGGTGGCGTGATTCGCGCAGAGCTCTATCCTGAGGTCGCCCCTAATACGGTCCGCAATTTCATTTCCCTGATTCAAAAGGGCTTTTATAACGGTACGATTTTCCACCGCGTCATTCCGGGCTTTATGATCCAGGGCGGCGACCCGGAAGGCACCGGCATGGGCGGACCGGGGTATGAGATTCGCGGCGAATTTACCGCAAACGGTTTCCAGAACGACTTGAACCACACCCGCGGCGTGCTTTCCATGGCGCGCACGATGGCGCCGGACTCTGCCGGCAGCCAGTTCTTTATCATGACGGAGGATTCTCCCCATCTGGATGGCCAATACGCTTCTTTCGGAATGGTTATCGAAGGTATGGATGTAGTGGACGGCATTGTGAATGCACCGCGCGACTGGCATGACCGTCCCCGTCAGGAACAGAAGATGAAAACCGTCACGGTGGATACCATGGGCGTGGAGTACGAGCAGCCAGAGACCCTGTAAGCAGAAAGAAGGGGAACGGTATTGTATTATACCAATAAAGAGATTTTTGTCCTGTCCTCAGTCGGTTGTATGGACACCGAACCGGACGGGCTGGAATCCATCCTCGCCGGAAATGAAGAGGGAGCGAAGGGCTGCTGCCTGTCGGTCGATATGACCGCGGACGGCATTGCAGTGCTCTCGTCGGATGGCTATTGTGTGGCGGCGGACGGCACGCAGATGAGCATTGCCGATTTCAGCTATGCGGAGCTGCATCAGGTGGCGCCGCAGCTCATTCCGGCCGGACAGGCCATCGAGCTGGCGCGCACCTGTCAGGCAAAGATTGCGATAACGGTACATAACCAGACACTGCTGCCGCAGCTGCGTATGACGCTGCGCCACGTAAACTATCTGGACGATACAATTTTTGTCGGTCTGGGATTGGTGGAGGCGGCACGTATCGCAGTGGCCAATCCGGATCTGCACATTATGGGTGAGCTGCCCGCGCTGCCGGATAACATCGACGCATTGGTGCAAGCGGCGCAGACGACCGGCTTGTTTGGCATACGCGCCGCAGCTGGGGATTTGACGCCGCGATTGATCGACGCCTGCAAGCAGGCGGGTCTGTTCACGATGAGCCTGCCGACCAATAACGAGCGCACGCTGGCTGGGCTGATTCACAGCGGGGTCAACTTTATCGAAACCGGGCGACCGGACATCACCGCCATGCTGCTGCCGGCGGGTGAGTCCGAGCCGCATCAGATCCCGATAATGCGATACTAAGCGGTTTCGATCGAATCGCACGGATTCGATCGAGCGGATGCACCGCGCAGTGGCGCGGATGCGTCCAAAGCTGCGCAAAATTCCGACGTGCTTTGCACGCGAAACTTTGCTTCGCACCTGTATCAAAGTCGAGGCACATGTCCTCGGCTTTGATGAAAAGAACCGCCATTTGGCGGTTCTTATTTGCTTTATGCCGTACTTTGCGGCGCGATGCAAGGGGGAGTGAGAAATGAAATATGTCACACGGCTGCTGCGTGTGTTAGTGGTGTGCTGTCTGGCCAATTACCTGCTGGTGTGCACCGCGGTGCTGCCGCTGTCCGGCCTGTCGGCTGTCATTGTGCTGCTCGCGCTGCTGGTGGGCTATCTGGTGATTCATATCCGGCCGTGCAACGCGCCGGGCGCGACGCGACGCTTGCGCACGCTGCTCGGCGGCTATGAGCTGCTGGTGGTGGCGCTTTGGTCTATCGTTGCGACCGGCGTGCTGTGGCTGGCGCTGTATAAAACCGGGCGGCTGGCCGGCCGCATGCCGGGCCTGCCCGCATGGGTGCCGGTCGTAATCGACCTGCTGATCTGGCTGATCGTAATGGGGCTGCTGATGCTGAACGGCTTTCTGCGCGTGCTGATTACCTGCAACCGGCTGCGCATCGTCTGGCGTGTGCTGCTGCTGGTGTGCTGGTGGGTGCCGGTGTTCAACCTGTACCTGTTCTACCATGTGCTGCACGCGGCGCGCAGCGAGTACTATTTCGGTTTGGGGCGTCTCGAGCGTGAAGCCGTCCACGCGGAAAACAAGGACTGCCGCACGAAATACCCGATCATGCTGGTGCACGGCATCTTTTTCCGCGACTGGCAGCTTGTTAACTACTGGGGACGCATCCCGCAGGCACTGCAAAAATGCGGCGCAACGCTCTACTATGGCGGGCAGCAGTCTGCCGCATCCGTGGCCGTGTCGGCGGCTGAGCTGAAAGCGCACGTCGAAGCTGTGCTGGCCGAGACCGGCGCGGAAAAGCTCAACCTGATCGCGCACTCCAAGGGCGGACTGGACAGCCGCTATGCGATCTCGCGTCTGGGTCTTGCACCCTATATCGCTTCGCTGACCACGATCAACACCCCGCATCGTGGCTGTGTGTTTGCTCAGCATCTGCTGGAGACGTTGCCAAAGAGCGTGCTCAGCTGGATGGAGCGTCGGTATAACGCGGTGTTCCATGTGCTTGGCGATGAAGAGCCGGATTTTATGGGCGGTGTGCGCGACCTTGCGGCTGACGCCTGCGCCGCGTTCAACGAGCAAACGCCCGACGCGGACGGCGTCTATTATCAGAGCGTGATGAGCACCATGCGCAGCCCGAAAAGTGCGGGCTTTCCGCTCAACCTGACCTGGCGGCTGGTCAACCGCTATGACCGGCAGGAAAACGACGGTCTGGTCGCGCGCAGCTCAGCTGAATGGGGGCATTTTCTCGGCAACCTGACCGTGCCGGGCCGCCGAGGCATTTCGCACGGCGACGTGATTGACCTGATGCGCGAGGATATTGCGGGCTTTGACGTGCGCGAGTTCTACATCGAACTGGTGCACGGGCTGAAAAAGCGCGGGCTGTGACGCAGCTTTCCAGCGGCGCAGATGAGAACCGGACAATCTTCGGAAAAGAGCCGCTTGGATGCGGCTCTTTTCTGTTTTGTGCGTGTTGCGGCTTGAATCGGGTGCGCAATGGTGCTTTTAGGGTTTTCTGTAAGGCAAAAACGTGTTATAATATTTCTGATTATCAATCAACCGAAAGGAGCCGCATGACGTGGCTGATATTTCCGTACAAAATCTGACCAAATACTACGGCGACAAGCTGATTTTACAGAATATTTCCTTTGACATCCAGCCGGGAGAAAAGGTGGCGATTCTTGGTGCAAACGGCGCGGGCAAGACAACGCTGCTGAACGTCCTGACCGGCCGCTTGCCTTACGACGGCGGACATGTGTCTTTCGGACAGGGGAAAACCGCGGGTGTGATCGACCAGATGCCGGATTTCCCGCCGGAATCCACGGTCGAGGACGTGTTGCGCCTTGCCTTCCGTGAGTCGGATGAGGTTGCCGCCGCGATGGACGAGCTGACCGACGAGATGACCCGCCGCCCGGATGACGCCTCGCTGCTCAAGCGGTATGCGCAGCTGGAAACCCGTCTGGAAATTCTGGGCGGCTATAACCGGGATTACGAAATTGACCGTGTATGCAACGGTCTGGATATTCCCGAGGCAATGCGTGCGCAGCAGTTTGCGCTGCTGTCCGGCGGCGAAAAGACGCGCATCAACCTTGCGCGTATCATTTTAGAGCAAACCGATATCCTGCTGCTTGACGAGCCGACCAACCATTTGGATATGCAGGCGGTGGACTGGCTTGGGGAATACCTCGAGAATTATCGCGGTACTGTTATGATTATTTCCCACGACCGCTGGTTTATTGATCAGTGCTGCGACCGCGTTATCGAGATTCACGACTGCACCTGCGATTTTTATAACGGCAACTACTCGTATTACGCGGTCGAGCGGGAGCGCCGCCGGGAAGAGCAGCTCAAGCACCATGAGCATGAGCTGGCCGAGAAAAAGCGTCTCGAGGCGACCGCCCGTGCCATGCACGAACACGGCACCGAGCATCTTGCCAAGCGTGCGGCGTCCATCGAGAAGCGCATTGCGCGCATGAAAGTAACCGACCGGCCCAAGACCGAAAAGAAAATGACCGTCACCTTTGGCGACCCGAACTACGAGACGGAAGAAGTCCTCAAGGTCAAAGATATTACAAAGAGTTATGATGGACGGGAAATATTACACGATATCAGCTTCAACATCCGCAACCGCGAAAAGGTCGCACTGCTCGGTGCGAACGGCGCGGGCAAAACCACGCTGCTCAAGATTCTGCTGGGCGAGGAAACCCCGGATAACGGCGTGATTCGCAAGGGCGTGGGGCTGCGCCCCGCCTATCTGCCGCAACAGGTGCACTTTGCCAATCCGCATCGCAACCTGATTGACACGCTGATTTATGATAAGAATGTGTCGATGCAGGTGGCGCGCAACCGGCTGGGATCGTTCCAGTTTACGGGTGAGCAGCAGATGAAAACTGTGGAAATGCTGTCCGGCGGCGAAAAAAGCCGTCTGCGGCTGTGCGAGCTGATGTATGATCCGCTCAATTTCCTCATCCTTGACGAGCCGACCAACCATTTGGATTTGGCCAGCCGCGAATGGATTGAGGAAGCGGTGGAGGCATTCGACGGCACGCTGCTGTTCGTTTCGCATGACCGCTACTTTGTCGAGCGGTTTGCCACGCGCGTGCTGTATCTGGAGGATGGGCGGCTCATCGACTTTATCGGCTCATACTCCGATTTTCTGAAATACCGTGAAAAAGGGGAAAAGCCGGATAATCCCGCGCCTGTCCCGGCACCAAAGCGCAAAAAGCCCGATGTCCCGACGCTGGACGACGTTCCCCGCCCGCCGGAAAAGCCAAAGCGCACGGGCGGCACGAAAAATCTGCAAAAACAGCTCAACACTCTGGAGCGGGAGATTTCCCAGCTCGAACAGCAGTCGGCCGAACTGGAACAGCAGATGATTGAGGCCTCGTCCGACTCGGCGCGGCTGTTAGAACTCATGACCGAAAAGGAAGCATGCGATGAGTCGCTTGCCGCCAAGATGGACGAATGGGAGGCCGTCGCAGCCGAATTGGAGGAGTTACAGCAATGATCGAACGCAAAATCTGGCTGACGCTCGCGGCGGTGTTCGCCGTGGGCGGTGTGATACAGCTGCCGTGGGTGCCGTCTCGCTTTGGCGCAGCGTTCTTCCTCGCACTCGCTGTCGGCTGCGCGGGAATGTGGCTGGTGCTGCGCGGGCAGGAGGCGTTCCGTGCCTGCCGCGTACTGGCGGTACTTGGGCGCGTGCTGTTCGTTTTGTTTGTCCTGTCGTTTGCGGCCATTCAGATTTTCGTGATTCAGGCAGGTATGCGGACGGAGCAAGTCGATACGCAGGCGGATTACTACATTGTGCTCGGTGCGTTGGTCAATCCGGACGGACAGCCGTCCGCCGCGCTCGCCGCGCGATGTGACACCGCGGCAGAGCTGCTGGCCGCCAATCCGGACAGTAAAGCGGTGCTGTGCGGCGGGCAGGGCGGCAACGAGCCGTGCACCGAGGCGGATTCCATGTTTGCGTATCTGACCGAGCGCAAGGGGATTGACCCTGCACGTCTGCTGCGCGAGGATGCGTCCACCAATACGATAGAAAATCTGGAAAATGCACGCGCGCTGATTGAAACAGCGGATGCGCGTGACCATACCGATTATGTTGCTGCGGTTATCACCAGTGACTATCATTTGGCGCGCGCCAAAATACTGATGCGCCGCGCGGGCTATGAGGAGGGACTGGGCGTACCCGCGCCCACGCCTTATCCCGGTCAGTGGGTTGCGGTGCGCTGCCGGGAATACTGCTCAATCCTTGGGCTGATGCTGACCGGCCGTTGGACGGCCTGAGGGGAAGGAGAAACGCATGTTTGAAAAAGTAAAGGGATTGTGCCAGCGCATGGATGAACTGGAAGCTCGCCTGTCCGAGCCGGGGCTGTACGACGACCCTGACCGTGCGGCAAAGCTGCTCAAGGAGCGCAATGAACTGGAACCGATTGTCATGACCTATCGCTCCTATGAGCAGGCACAGCAGACGATTGTGGATGCGACCGAAATGCTGTCCGACCCGGACATGAAGGAGCTGGCGCAGGAGGAGCTGCACGCGGCCAAGGCGGAGGAAAAGCGGCTGGAGGATGAACTGAAGATTCTGCTGCTGCCCAAAGACCCGAATGATGACAAAAATATTTTCGTGGAAATACGCGGCGGCGCGGGTGGGGAGGAAAGCGCGCTGTTTGCGGCTGATTTGTACCGCATGTACACGATGTATGCGGATAAGCGCGGCTGGCAGACCGAGGTGATGAGTGCGTCCGAGACTGAACTGGGCGGCTATAAGGAAATTGTGTTCCGCGTGGCGGGCGATAAGGTGTATTCGCGGCTCAAGTTTGAAAGTGGCGTCCATCGTGTGCAGCGCGTGCCCGAAACCGAGAGTCAGGGCCGCGTTCACACCTCGACCACAACGGTTGCAGTGCTGCCCGAAGCGGAAGAGGTCGACTTTTACCTCGACCCGAACGACCTGCGCATTGACACCTTTCGTTCATCAGGCGCGGGCGGTCAGCATATCAATAAAACATCCTCGGCCATTCGCGTCACCCACATTCCGACCGGCACGGTCGTCGAATGTCAGGATGAGCGCAGCCAGCACAAGAACAAGGACAAAGCGCTGCGCGTGCTGCGCAGCCGTCTGTATGAGGCCGAGGTGGAAAAACAGCAGGCCGCTATTGCCGCCGACCGCAAAAGTCAGGTCGGCACGGGCGACCGCTCGGAGCGTATCCGCACCTACAATTTTCCGGAAAACCGCGTATCCGATCACCGCATTAAGCTGACGCTCTATAAGCTCGACCAGTTCTTAAACGGCGATATGGATGAGATTCTGGATGCGCTCATTGCAGCGGACACCGCCGAAAAGCTGAAGGCACAGAGCGAAGCCTGACCCCTCTCGAAAGGAGAACCTGTACTATGAATGAACTTTCTGCACTCATGCAGTCCGCGCCGTGGCTTTGGATTGGCATTGCACTGGTTGTTATCAATCTGGTGTTGTTTGTGCTTAAGGTTACCAAAAAACTTATTCTGCTTGCCATCGGCGCTGTGTTGGTGGCAGTCGGCATTTATACCGGCGTGATTGAGACCCTGGATGTATTGCTGGCGCTGCCAATGCTGTATTTAGGATTATAAAACCCACATGGAAGTGAAATAAACATGAAAACAATTATGCTCTCCCCACAAAAAGACAAAAATGCGATAAAAACGGCAGCTGACTTGATTTTGCAGGGCGAAGTGGTGGGCATGCCCACAGAAACGGTCTATGGACTTGCTGCCAATGCCTTAAATGGGGAAGCGGTGGCAAAAATCTTTCGCGCAAAGGGCCGTCCGCAGGATAACCCGCTCATCGTGCATATCGCAGACTTCGAGCAGATTTACGACCTGTGTCCGGCGGTGCCGTCACAGGCGAAGCTGCTGGCCGAGGCGTTCTGGCCCGGCCCGCTGACCGTGATTGTGCCAAAGGGAGACTGCATTCCGAATGAGGTTTCGTGCGGGTTGGAAACGGTCGGCATCCGCCTGCCGTCGCATCCGCTGGCGCGCGCGCTCATCCGCGCGGCAGGCGTGCCGCTTGCTGCACCGTCGGCCAATACGTCCGGCCGGCCGTCCACTACGACGGCTGAGCACGTGCTGCGCGACATGGACGGCCGCATCGCCGCGATTTTGGACGGCGGACCGTGCGGCGTGGGCGTGGAGTCCACGGTTGTGACGCTCGCGCTCTATAAACCGCGTTTGCTACGGCCGGGCGGCGTGACGCTTGAGCAGCTTGAAACCGTGCTGGGGGAGGTCGAGGTCGACCGCGCGCTGTACGAGAAAATCGGGGACGATGTTAAGGTGTCCGCGCCGGGCATGAAATACCGGCACTATGCGCCCAAAGCACCTGTGACGGTGGTACGCGGTGACCCACAAAAGACGGCAAAATACATTGCAGAACAGATATCCGGACCCACCGGCGTTCTTTGCTTTGATGAATACGGAGATAATTTCCCCACTTGCGTAGTCGAGCGCTTCGGTTCGCAGAACGACCTCGCTGCGCAGGCGCGCGAGGTGTTTGATCGGCTCCGCGCGTTTGACGATACGGACGTGCAGCAGATCTGGGCGCAGTGCCCGTCCGACGAGGGCTTGGGCCTTGCGGTTGCCAATCGTATCAAAAAGGCCGCGGGCTTTCATGTGATCGAACTGGACTGACTGCATAACCCGCAAAGGAAGGTGGAAAAATGAGAATCATCGGCCTGACCGGCGGCAGCGGTACGGGAAAAGGGACGTTTGCCGCGCTGCTGCGGGATAAGGGTGCGGGCTGGGTAGACGCGGACGCGGTTTATCGGACTTTGTGCGCGGACAACCGCGAGATGCTCGCTGCGTTGGACGCGGCGTTTGGTGGCGTGCTGGACGAGACTGGCGCGCTCGACCGCCCAAAACTTGCGCGTATTGTGTTCGCCGACCCGGTAAAACTGCAAAAACTAAATGAAATTACCCTGCCTTACATTCGTGCAGCGTCCCTTGATGCGATGCGTAATCAGGGAGGCTGTCCGTTTGTGCTGTACGATGCGCCGACCCTGTTTGAGGCAGGAGTGGACGACCTGTGCGAGTGTACCATCGGCGTGCTGGCGGACACCGAAGTACGCGTGCAGCGCATTATGGCGCGCGACGGTTTGGACGAGCAGGCGGCACGTGCCCGCATCGGCGCGCAGCCGGACGCGGACTTTTATCGCGCGCGGTGCAATTACATTGTGGAAAACAACGGCGACCTTGCCGATTTGCAGCGACAGGCCGACGCGATTTTTAAAGATTTACGCAAAGGAGACTGACTTATGACTTCCGAACAACTGTTTTATGACAAAAAACCGGGATTTGACCGCCTGACCGGCAGTGACAAACGCGGCATGCAGACCTATGCCGAGGAATACAAGGCATTCCTTGACGAGTCCAAGACCGAGCGCGACGCGGTCAAAGAAATGGTGCGCATGGCCGAGGCCAAGGGTTTTCGCGCTTGGACGCGCGATGACACGGTCAAGCCCGGCGATAAGCTCTATCAGGTCAACCGCGACAAGGGCATCATGCTCGCCGTTATCGGCAAAAAAGGCATGTCGGAGGGTGTGCGCCTGACCGCCGCGCATCTCGACGCGCCGCGCGTGGACATCCGCACCATCCCCTTGTATGAGGACGGCGGCATGGCGTTTTTTAAAACGCATTACTATGGCGGCATCAAGAAATACCAGTGGACGGCGATTCCGCTTGAGCTGCGCGGCGTGGTGTGCGTGTGCCACAATGGGCAGATGAAAAAGGTTGAGGTGCGCGTGGGTGACAAGCCGGACGACCCGAAATTCGTCATCACCGATCTGCTGCCGCATCTTGCCTCTGAGCAGATGACCAAAAAAGCGACCGAAATCGTTAAGGGCGAGGGCCTGAATGTCCTCATTGGCTCAGTGCCGAGCGAAACGGTGGACGAAAAGTGCAGCGAGAAGATTAAACTGGCCATCATGGAGCATTTAAACCGTCAGTACGGTATGGTGGAAGCGGATTTCCTGTCCGCAGAGCTGTGCTGCGTGCCCGCGTTCAAGGCGTGCGATATCGGCTTTGACCGCTCATTTGTCGGCTCGTATGGCCATGACGACCGCGTCTGCTCGTATACCGCAGCGACCGCGCTGCTCGACTTGAAAGCGACGCCGACCCACACCTGCGTATGCCTGCTGGTGGACAAGGAGGAGACCGGATCGGACGGTGTAACCGGCATGCAGTCGCGTGCATTCGACACCTTCATGGCCGACCTGTGCCGTGCGCAGGACGCGTTGCTCGAAGAGTGCTATGAAAACTCGGTCTGCCTGTCCGCCGATGTGTGCAATGCGTTTGACCCCAACTATCCGGAGGTTTCGGAAAAGCGCAACGATGCCAAGGCTAACTGCGGCTTTGCGCTGGTCAAGTACACGGGCGCGCGCGGCAAGTCCGGTACGTCGGACGCGACTGCGGAGCTGATGGCTCGTATCCGCTGCATTTTCGACAAGGCGGATGTCATCTGGCAGACCGGCCAGCTCGGCAAGGTCGATCAGGGCGGCGGCGGCACGGTTGCGATGTATCTGGCCAACCGCAACATCGACACGGTGGATGCCGGTGTGCCCGTACTATCGATGCATGCACCGTTTGAAGTGATTGCAAAGCTCGACCTGTATATGGCGTACAAGGGCTTCGGCGCGTTCTACAAGGACTGAACCTAAGGAAAGTAACAATTTGGTGACAAAAGGGCGGCTTTTGCCGCCCTTCATTACGTCTATGTTACATTTTGCAGTTCACGACTCCAAGCTATGGTATCATAAACTGAACCCGAAAAGATCATCTGGCAGGAGGTTCCAAAGATGACATTTAAACAGGTGCTTTCGTACTTTCTGACCGGTGCGGCCGTACTGTCTGTGACAACCACAACGTTGGCCGCAGAGGATCTGCTGCATGACAATGCGGACGGTGCCGCCGATGTGCAGGCACAGATATCCCACGCAGAGAAGGTGCAGACTTCGTACGATCTGTCTAAAGAGGGCTGACAAAAGCGGCCGCTGTGCTCAGCACAGCGGCCGCTTTTTGTTTTTTCAGTCCAAAACGGAAAATTCGATTTCTTCCAGCGGGTAGCCATCCTCGAGGATCATAGGGGCGTGCAGGTTGTGGTCGGCAAGCGATTCGGGCAGATGTGCAAGCGTGAAATGAAGCTGGCTGCCGCCGCCTTCGCGTGGGGACAGCAGCAGACTGCCGCCGTGCAGCTGCGCGATGCGTTGGATGAGCGGCAAACCCAATCCGGGCGGCGTACCCTGCCGCGCGAGTGCAAGGTACTCGTCGAGCGGAGCGGGCATCTGCCAGCCGGACAGCAGCGCTTCAAAGCGTGCAGCATCCAGACCAGGGCCGCGATCGGCAACCGTGATGGTGAAAAATGCGCCGTCATCATACAAGCTCAGGGAAATATCGTCGTCCGGCGGCGTGACATGCAGCGCATTGGCAAGCAGGTTGTACAGTGCGGTGCGGATGAGCTGCGGCTCAATCAGTGCGATACAGCTATCGTCCGCATGCACTGTGATGGGGGCGGCGTTGCTCGAGGCGTGCGTGGACGCCTGCTCCGCAGCGCTGCGGCACAGCTGGGCCAGATCATCGTGGTGCAGCTGCAGCTGCTCGGTCAGCGGTGGGTCATGCAGAAAGTCCGAATGCATGAGCAGACGGTGCAGCCGCAGACACTGACGGCGCAGGTGCGCGGCAAGCGTGGGATCGTCCACCTGTGCAGCGTCTGCAAGCAGCGTGCCCAGATACTGTGTGCCCTTGGCGTGCAGCACACGAAGCGTGCCGTCATAGGAGGCGCGGTCGTCACGCACAAAGGCCAGTAGCGCTCCATCGCGGTGCGGGAGGATTTCCAGACGGTATTCCAAACCGTCCAGTTCTTCATAAACCGTGTGCGGTGCGCGCGCGGCAATACAATCGCGCAGAGCTGCTGCCGCCTGATCGCTGAGCAGCTGGTCGATGCGTTCGAGCGGGTGCAGCCCGGTCAGGCGAGTGGCGATTTCATTGCTGTTTTCAATATAAAGTGTGGAAGAAACTGTGACAACCGCTGCGTCGCGCAGACCGGTGCGAGCGAGCAGCTCACGCAGGGTTTTCTCGTCAATGTGTGAAAAGAACGTATCCGCCATCTCTATCCTCCAAAATATTTTTGTTTCTCTTTTCATGAGTATAAGGCTGCGCAGTGACTGAAATACTATATTTTGTGGGATGTGCTTATTATACCACCAGACGGGAATGCATTGCAAAGAAAAATGTACAAAAAGCCCAGTCGTAATGACAAAAATTTCACAAATATTACACCTTGCGGCAGACGACCCGTTTAGTGTATAATAAAACCATCGACAGAGACTCATTAAAAACATTTTAGGAGGATACTGTAAATGGCTATCAAAGTTGGTATCAATGGCTTTGGCCGTATCGGCCGTATGGTTTTCCGCGCTGGTCTGAAGAACCCGAACATTGAGTTCGTAGCGGTAAACGACCCGTTCATGACTCCGGACTACATGGCATACATGCTCAAGTATGACACCATGCACGGTCGCTATGACGGCACTATCGAGTATGACGACAACTCCATCACTGTGGACGGCAAGAAGGTTCTGTTCCACGCTGAGATGGATCCGAAGAACATCCCGTGGGGCAAGGACGGCGTTGATTACGTTGTCGAGTCCACCGGCGTGTTCCTGACCAAGGAGAAGGCGCAGGCGCACATCGACGGCGGCGCTAAGAAGGTTATCATGTCCGCTCCGTCCAAGGACGACACCCCGATGTTCGTTATGGGCGTTAACCAGGACACCTACACCAAGGACATGACCTTTGTTTCCAACGCTTCCTGCACCACCAACTGCCTGGCTCCGATTGCTAAGGTTCTGGACGAGGCGTTTGGCATCACCGAAGGCCTGATGACCACCGTTCACTCTACCACCGGCACCCAGAAGACCGTTGACGGCCCGTCCAAGAAGGACTGGCGCGGCGGCCGTGCGGCTTCCGGCAACATCATCCCGTCCTCCACTGGCGCTGCTAAGGCAGTAGGCAAGGTTTATCCGAAGCTGAACGGCAAGCTGACCGGTATGTCCATGCGCGTTCCGACCCTGGACGTTTCCGTTGTTGACCTGACCTGCAACCTCGCTAAGCCGGCAACCTACGACGAGATCTGCGCTGCTATGAAGAAGGCTTCCGAGACTCCGCTGTCTGAGGGCGGCCTGCAGGGCGTTCTGGGCTACACCGACGAGGACGTTGTTTCCTCCGACTTCCTGGGCGACGCTCGCACCTCCATCTTCGACGCCAAGGCTGGCATCCAGCTGACCGACACCTTCGTGAAGGTTGTTTCTTGGTACGACAACGAGTGGGGCTACTCCAACAAGCTGCTGATGCTCATCGAGCACATGGCTGAGGTTGACAACAAGTAAGTTATCCTCTTAAAACCCACAAAGCACCCTTTCCACAAGGAAAGGGTGCTTTTTTGTTTGGCATATGATATAATCACAGCAGAAAATGAGGTGGTTCATATCAAACGGAAATACAGCCAAGAGGAAGTCGAAACGCGTATGCGCGGCAGGCGTTACTGCAACCCGGACGATAAGAACCTCTTTGTGCGCCGCAGCATATGGGGCGCGTGGACGATGAATATGGGCAATCCGTGGGCGTGGTGTGCCGTTGGTGCAATCGCGCTGGCGGTTTGCCTGGCAGCGTATCTGTTGCTGTGGGTGCTCGGTGTGTAATATAAATAAAAACACCCTTTCCGTCGGAAAGAGTGTTTTTGTTTGCACAAAATCAGTCGGTCAGGTCGTTCGACCACTTCAGCTTATCGAATACATAAAACAGCAGGCTCATCAGCATGCCGACAATGGCAGCCAGCGTCATGCCGGACAGCGACACGTTGCCCAGCGACAGCGTCACGCCGGAAAGACCGGTGACAAAGATGACCGAAGTGAGTGCCATGTTGCGGTTTTTGCCGTAATCGACGTGGTTGTCAACCAGAATACGCAGACCAGAGGTACCGATCATGCCGTACAGCAGGAAGGAGATACCGCCGATGACCGGACCGGGAATGGTCTGGATGAGGGCTGCCAGCGGGCCGACGAACGAGCAGATGATGCTCAGCACAGCCGCACCGCCGATGACGCGCACCGAGTAAACCTTGGTAATGGCCATCACGCCGATGTTTTCGCCGTAGGTCGTAGTCGGCACCGAGCCGATAAAGCCCGAAATCATAGTAGAGAAATTGTCCGCGAACAGCGAGCGATGCAGGCCGGGGTCCTTGAGCAAGTCGCGGCCGACGACCTTGCTGGTGACCAGCTGGTGGCCGATGTGCTCGTTGGCAATGACCAGAATGACCGGCAGGATAATCAGAATGGCCTCCAGATCAAACTTTGGGGTCTGGAAATTCGGCAGCTGGAACAACGGCTGATGCATGGCAGCAACAATACCGTCCCAGATGACATGTTCTCCCGAAAGATACTCGGTGATGAGTCCTGCCACATAGCCGCAGATAATGGCAATCAGAATCGGGATGACCGACAAAAACTTGCGGAACAGCACGCTGCCGAGCACCGCAACGGCAAGCGTCACGCAGAAGGTAACCACAGTCGCGGTCGTTACGCCGTCTCCGACGATTTTGCCCGTCGATGCGGCGGAACCGGCCAGCTCCAGGCCAATGAGCGCCACAACCGGTCCCATCGCAGCAGGTGGAAGCACTACGTCAATCCATTTGGTGCCGCATTTATAAATGATTGCCGCGAGGATGCAGCCGCACAGACCGACAACCACAAAGCCGCCCAGCGCATACTGGTAGCCCCAGTTCTGAATGACGATGGTGGCCGGTGCGATGAATGCGAACGACGAGCCAAGGTAAGCAGGCGACTTGCCCTTGGTGATGAAGATGAACAGCAGCGTGCCGACGCCGTTCATAAACAGCACGATAGCCGGGTTGATGCCGAACATAAACGGCACCAGCACGGACGCGCCGAACATGGCGAACATGTGCTGGATGGACAGCGGCACGAGCAGGCGCGGCGGCACCTTCTCCTCCACCTGGATGATTCGATTGGTTTGCATGTTACTCTTTTATCCCCTTTTTTGTAATTTCGGCAGTGCGCCGATGTGTATGAAAAAGCGCGCAGAGCGCGTTTTTCTCAGGAAAACAGGCGCCGGATGTCATCCATGCGCGCGCATGCCATATTATACCCCATTTCGTAGCCCCATTCCAGCTTTTTCACATCTTTTTCAAAGCTCTCCAAATGGTCGGTGGGTTGGAGCAGTACGGTGTTCTGCGGCTGCTTTTCCGCCAGCTGATGGCAGAAGCACACGGTTTCGTTGTAGCGCTTGGGGCGCGTGAGCATAGTGCGTGTCAGCGCGGGATACTTGCGGTGCATGGCGCGCGCGGCAAACTTGGTGCCGTGCGTCATTTCCTTGCGATAGTCGAGCGGCTGGGTAAGCACAATCAGATTCTTTTCGTTGCCGTCATGCAGGCTTTTGACAATCGGAATCGGGTCGGCCAGACCGCCGTCATAGTAGGTCTGCGCGTCGATGGTGACCGGCGGGAAATAAATCGGGATGGCGCAGGTCGCGCGCAGCATGGTGCTCGCGCGGTCAAGCTGCATGCCGTCGAGGTATTCCGCCTCGCCTGTGCGCGCGTTGGTTACACCGACGCGGATGCGGCCCGCATAACGGTGATAGGTGTCCCAGTCAAACGGAATCAATTCGTTCGGAATGGTGGAGAATACGAACTCCACCCCGAAAATCGAGTGGTCGCGCCGCAGATTGCGCGCGCCGAAATAGCGTTTGTCGTTGCGGTATTGCCGCAGCACCTCTAGATTGCGCCCGCGCTGGCGGGACAGATAGGATACCGCATAGGTGATGCCGGCGGAAACACCGATGACATAGTCGAACATCAAATTGTTATCGAGCAGCGCGTCCATCACGCCGCACGAAAATACCGGGCGGAACGTGCCGCCCTCCAGAACAAGTCCTGGCATGCTTCCTCATAACCTTTCTGCTTGGGATGATTTATCGCCTTTTGCGCGTGGGCGGCTTGCCCTTGCGGCCGCGTCCTTTGCCGCGTCCCTGCCGGCGGCGCTGTGCGCGGTTTCCGGGCGCAGGCGCAAACGCGGGAGGCGGCGCATCCTCGGTCGGGTCGGATATCGGCAGCGCGCCTTCGGCGGGCGCAAAGTCAATTTGTCCGGTCACTTCGCTCGCGGCAAGAAGCTTGACGCGAATGGGTGTGCCGATGGTGAAGCGTTTGCCCGTGCGGCGGCCGGTCATGGTCATGCGCTGCTCGTCATACTGGTAGAAGTCACCCGTGAGCAGTTCGACGCGAATCAGTCCTTCGCAGCCGTTTTCGAGGGCCACAAAGATGCCGAACGACTGCACGCCAGACACCTCTGCGTCAAATTCCTCGCCGATGAAGCGCTTCATATAGGCCGCGATATACAGTTTGTCGATGCCGCGTTCACACTCGTCCGCGGCCTGTTCGCGCGTGGAGGATTGAGATGCGGCTTCTTCGCACAGGGTATGGTCGGCGGTCGTGAATTCTTCGCCGGTCAGCGCCTTTTGCAGCATTCGGTGCGCCACCAAATCGGGATAGCGACGGATGGGAGAGGTGAAATGCAGATAGAACTTTGCTTTCAGGCCATAATGGCCGATGCACTCATCCGCGTAGCGCGCACGGGCAAGGCTGCGCAGCAGCAGCGTCGGCAGAATGCGCTGCTTGGGGTCGTTCTTCGCGCCGCGCAGCACGGTCTGAAACTGGAAGGTGTCCTCCGGCTTGGAGGGGTCGATGCGGTAGCCAAACGGCCGCGCAAAGGCTGCGAACACGCGCAGCTTGTCCGGGTCGGGGTTTTCGTGCACGCGGTACACGGTCGGAAGCTCTCTTTTGCACATATACTCTGCGACCGCTTCGTTCGCCGCAAGCATGAATTCCTCGATGAGCTTTTCGCTTTCGCCCCGGTCGCGGTATTGGATGTCGGTTGGATTGCCGTTTTCGTCCACGATGATTTGCGCTTCCGGGATGTCAAGCTCCAAAGCACCGCGCTCAATGCGCCGCTTGTACAGCGCGTGCGCAAGGTCGTTCATACGCTCGGCGGTATCGACGAGGAAGGCATACTCCTCCCGCAGGGCCTTGTCGCCCGCAAGGATACGGTTTACCTTGTTGTAGGTCATGCGCGCGCCCGACCGGATGACCGATTTGGCAAAGCGGGCCTTGTACCGCCGCCCGTCCTTGTCCACCTCCATCAGCGCGGAGAAGGTCAGACGGTCGACACCGGGATTGAGCGAACAGATGCCATGGCTGAGCGCAAACGGCAGCATGGGCACGACATGGCCCGGGTAATAGACCGATGTGCCGCGGCGGAACGCCTCCATATCGAGCGGTGCGCCGGGCGTGACGTAATGCGACACGTCGGCAATATGCACGCCGAGCAGCAAGTGTCCGTTTTCGAGCGGCTCGAGCGATACCGCATCGTCAAAGTCCTTCGCGTCGTCGCCGTCGATGGTGAAGATGAGCTTGTCCCGTAGGTCGAGACGGTCCTTACATGCCGCCGGATCGATCTCCTGCCCGATGGCGTCCGCCTCTTGCAGCACCTCGTCGGGAAATACATCATACACGCCGTTTTCGTGCAGGATGCCTGCAATGGCGGCTTCCATTGTGCCGTCCTCACCCAAATCCGCTTCGACCACGCCCTGCGGCGGCAGCTTTTCATCTCCGTAGCAGGAGATAGACACCGCTACGCGATCGCCGGGCTGGGCGTCACCCAGATGGTGGCGGTCGATGGCAACCTCGGGGTATTTCTTGGAGACCGGCTGCACAAAATAGGCGTTTCCGCGCTGCACCAGTGCGCCGGTCAGCTCGTGGTCGGCGCGGCGCAGTACGCGAATGACCGTACCCTCGCGTCGCCCACGATTGTTTTTGCGCTCGGACAGCTTGACCAGCACGCGGTCGCCATGCCACGCGCCGCCGTTAGCACCGGGCGGGATAAACAGGTCGTCCGGCTTGGCGCCATCCGCGGGCGCGTCAGGGGCGACAAAAGCGAAGGCGCGTTCGGTGGCAAGATAGGTGCCTGCCACACAGCCGTAATGCGTGCAGACGGCAAAACGGTTTTTCTTGTTTTTCATCACCTGACCGTCCGAAATCAGATGGTCGAGCGCGTCCTTTAGCTCATTCTTTCCGGTTTCGGGCATGGCGCGGCGCATCTCATCCATGCGCATGGGCTGCGTCAGTAGGGCAAGCAGTTTGCTTTCCAGCTCAGTTCGTTCCATAAAAAGCCCTCCTTTCTATTCAGTATACCATTATCCAAGGCGGAATAAAAGGAAAATTGGCGTAAGCTCCGGTTTGACGGCGCGCGGGTCGCATGGTACACTAAGAGTAAGCAAAAACCTCCGGAAAGGGGAGCAGCATGATGAAAGCATTGATTACCGGCGCATCCTCAGGCATTGGGCGCGAAATCGCCCGACTTCTGTCTGAGCGCGGCTATGAGCTGATTTTGTGCGCGCGGCGGGAGGACCGGCTGCGTGAACTTGCTGCCGAGCTGCCGACCGTGTGCCATATCATCGCGGCGGACGTTTCGGACGCAAAGGAATGCCGCCTGCTGTATGAAGCAGCGCGCGGGGATGATCTTGAGGTGGTCGTCAATAACGCGGGCTTCGGTCTGTTCGGCGCGTTCACCGAAACCGATTTGGATGAAGAGCTGCGCATGATTGACACCAACATTCGCGCGGTGCATATCCTGACCAAGCTGGCTGTGCAGGATTTTCAGAAACGCGGGCGCGGCTATGTGCTCAATGTCGCGTCGAGCGCGGGCTTTTTGCCGGGTCCGCTCATGGCGACCTATTACGCGACCAAAAACTACGTTTTGCGGCTGACCGAAGCGCTGCGCGAGGAGCTGCGGCGTGCAGGCAGCGGTGTCAAGGTGTGCGCGTTGTGCCCCGGACCGGTGGATACCGAGTTTAACAAGGTTGCGGGCGTACGGTTTGCGCTCGGCGGCCTGACCGCACAGCGGGTTGCGCGTGCGGCGGTGGACGGGATGTTCGCGGGCAAAGGTATCGTTGTGCCGGGTGCAGCGATGAAGGCGATGACGGTTGCGCGCCATTTCGCGCCGGACAGCCTGCTGGCGCGTGTAACCTATCACTTCCAGCACAAAAAGGGTGGCGCATGACCGGACAGGAGATTCGGCGCACGCTGCAAAGCGAATTTGTGCGCACGCTGCGCAAACCCTTTGTGGACGCGGTCAAGGCATACCGGCTGGTGCAGCCGGGGGACGCTGTCGCGGTCTGCATTTCGGGCGGTAAGGATTCCATGCTGCTCGCGCTTCTGCTGCAGGATTTACAGCGCACGGTGGATTTTTCGCTGCGCTTTCTGGCGATGGACCCGGGCTACACGCCCGAGGGGCGCGCGCGGCTGGAAGCGAACGCCGCGCACCTTGGTCTGCCGCTCGAGGTGTTTGAGACCAATGTGCTGCGCATCGCGGGCAACCACGCGGCTGAGCATCCGTGCTTTTTGTGCGCGAAAATGCGGCGCGGATATCTGTACACCGAAGCGCAAAAACGCGGCTGCAACAAGATTGCGCTCGGTCATCACTATGACGACGCGGTCGAGACGGTGCTGATGGGACTGATTTACGGCGGACAGGTGCAGGCGATGCTGCCGCGCCTTGCTGCGAAAAATTATGCGGGGATGGAGCTGATTCGTCCGCTGTATCTGACACGCGAACGCAATGTACAGGCGTGGGCAGAGTTTTGCGGGCTGGATTTTGCATCGTGCGACTGCCCGGCAAAACAGCTGGAGCGCGATACCAAGCGCGCGGCAGTCAAGGCGCTGATTGCGTCGCTTGCGGCGGAAAATCCGCAGATTGAGGCGAATATCCTAAACGCCGTTAAAAATGTCGATACCGCAAAGCTGCTCGGTTGGCGGGATGAAAACGGACGCCACAGCTTTCTGGACCGGCTGTGAGGGAAAACAAAAGCGGAAAACCCACCAGGGCTTTCCGCTTTTTGTGTTATTCGGTTTTGACATACAGCATACGGATGGAATTGAGCACGCACAGCATGGCAACGCCGGAGTCTGCGAATACTGCCAGCCACATGGATGCAATACCGGCAAGACCCAGCACCATGACCAGCAGCTTAACGCCCAGCGCAAATGCAATGTTCTGGTGTGAGATACGCCGCGCGCCGCGTGCTATCTGCACGGAAGCCGGAATGGAGGACAGGTCGGCGTTCATGAATACCACGTCCGCGGCTTCAATTGCCGCGTCCGCGCCGCTGCCCATCGCTGCGCCTACGTCCGCGCCCGCAAGCACGGGCGCGTCGTTGATGCCGTCGCCGACGAACATCACCGCGCCGTGCTTTTCGCGCAGCTCGGTCAGTGCAGTCAGTTTGTCCTCGGGCAGCAGACGTGCGCGCACCTCTTGGATACCAAGTTCCTTTGCGACCGCGTCTGCGGTCTCCTGCGCGTCTCCGGTCAGCATGGCAGTGGTAAGGCCCTGCGCCTGCATGCGGTCCATGGCCTGTTTCGCGTCTGCCTTGACCGTGTCCGCAATCACAATATGGCCGAGCAGTTGTCCGTCTCGTGCAAGCAGCACCTCGGTGCTGCCGGGCGTGCCGGTGAGGCCTGCAAGGTCGATGCCGTGCCGCTCGAGCAGTTTACGGTTGCCGCAAAGCACGGTTTTGCCGCCGATAACGGCTTCCACGCCTTCGCCTGCCTGTTCACGGATGGAATCTGCAGCAGGGTAGTCGGTCTGGCAGGCGGACAGAATGGATTTTGCAATCGGATGGGTGGACGCGGATTCGCAGGCTGCCGCAAGCTGCAGCAGTTCGACGGCTTCCATATTCGCGTCTGCGGCAGGCACCACCTGCTGCACAGCAAAGTTGCCGCGGGTGATGGTGCCGGTCTTATCCATGACAATGGTTTTCACATCGCTGAGCGCTTCCAACGACACGCCGCCCTTGAACAGGATGCCGCGTTTGGAGCCTGCACCGATGCCTGCAAAATAGGTCAGCGGTACGCTCAGCACAAGCGCACACGGACAGGAAATGACAAGGAAGGTCAGCGCAGTATAGACCCAATGACTCCAGTCGCCGGTGATGACGCCGGGGACAAGGGCGGTCAGTACCGCAATGCCGACAACGGCAGGCGTGTAAACACGCGAAAAGCGTGTGATAAAGCGGTCGATTTTTGGTTTGCGCGCAGCAGCGTTTTCCACGCTGTCCAAAATACGCTGTACCATGCTTTCGGCCAGCACATGGGTGACGCGCAGTTTGAGCACGCCGTCTGTATTAACGCAGCCGGACAGCGCGCGGTCGCCGGGCGCGACGCGCACCGGCACCGGCTCGCCGGTGATGGCGGCGGTGTCCAGACGGCTGACACCTTCCTCAACTACGCCATCGAGCGGGACACGGTCGCCCGGACGGACGAGAACGAGGTCATCGACCTGCGCATCGGCGGCGGGGATGGTCTGCGTGCTGCCATCGGGCTGGATACGATTGACGGTTTCCGGCCGCAAATCGACCGCCTGCATGATCTGACGGCGCGAACGCTCGACCGCACGGTCCTCAAAATATTCGCCGATACGGTAGAACAGCATAACGCCGACTGCCTCGTCGGATGCGCCGATGGCCCATGCGCCGATGGTTGCCAGTGACATCAAAAAGTTTTCGTCAAAGATTCGGCCTTTGCCGATATTGCGCACAGCGGTCAGCAGCACGCGCCAGCCGAGCAGCAAATATGCTGCCAGCATAGCGACGACCTGCGGCACACCGTTCAGCACTAATTCGCCAAGCAGGAACAGTCCTGCGCCGATGAGCAGTTCGGCCAGCGTATGGCCGCCGGTTTCCTCTTCCTCCTCCTCAGGCGCGATGACCTTGGTCGCACTTTCGATGGAGGTGCAGATTTCACGGATGCGGGGCAGCAACGCGTCCGGATTGTCACCGGTCACGCGCAGCTGGCGGGTCTCAAACACCAGAGTGCAGTCGTGCACACCGTCCAGACGGCTGATTTGGTGCTGCATTTCAGCAGCGCAGTGCGCGCAGCCGAGGTTTTGCAATGTATACACGCGCTGCTTGCCGTGCTTGTGGAAAGCATGCGCTTCGGGATGGTGTTCGTGATGCTCCTGATGATGATGCTCGTACCCGCAGCCGCAGGCATCATCGTGATGGTGGTGCTCGTGCCCACAGTCACAGGCATCATCGTGGTGATGATGCTCGTGCCCACAGTCGCAGGCATCATCGTGGTGATGATGCTCATGCCCACAGTCGCAGGCGTCACCGTGATGGTGATGCTCGTGCCCGCAGTCGCAGGCATCATCGTGGTGGTGATGGTGCTCTTGTCCGCAATTACAAGCAATAGAGTGGGGATGCTCTATATAATTTTCAGTATTTTCTGCATGCGTGTGGGAGCGTAGAGTGCTTTTGGTTGCAGATGCAGCTCCGCAGGATTCTTCGAATGCCATAAAGACGGCCTCCTAATCTATATATGAATGATTGCTCATATGTTCATATATTCATATTATGACATGGCAGGAGGTTTGTCAATATGGGATGCGCAAAAAAATACACAAAAGAAAAGACCGTCATTTGACGGTCTTTGATGCAATTTGAAAGCAAACTCAGGCGGCGCTTTTATCCGGCAGCTGCGCTAAAATAATAGCGGCAAACATCAGTACGCAGCCCAGAATCTCTCGGCCGGACAATGTTTGGTGCAGGATAATCCAACCGGCAAGCACGGAGATAACCGACTCCAGGCTCATAATCAGCGAGGCCACGGTCGGGTTCATGCCCTTTTGCCCAATGATTTGCAGGGTATACGCTGCGCCGGAGGACAATGCGCCTGCGTACAGCACAGGCTTCCACGCGGCGAGCAGCGCACTCAGACTGGGTTGCTCAAAGAGCAGCATACCCGCGCCTGCAATCACAGCACAGACAAAAAACTGAATGCAGGACATTTTCACGCTGTCGGTCAGAGGAGAAAAATGGTCGATGACCATGATATGTACCGAAAACAGGATGGCACAGATAAAGGTGAGGAGGTCGCCGCGGTTCACGCTCAACCCGTCGGTCAGACAGAGGAAATACAGGCCGACGATTGCCAGCGCCACACCGCACCAGACCAGTCTGCCGCATTTGCGCCCGAACAGAAGGCCGAGCAGCGGTACAATCAGGATATAGCAGGCGGTCAGAAAACCGGATTTGCCGACTGTAGTGTACAGCAGGCCGATCTGCTGAAAAATACTCGCAAAGCACAGCGCCGTGCCGCAGCACACACCGCCAAGCACCAGCGTTTTGCGTGCGCGCCGTTTTTCTTCGGCGTTTTCGTGCGTATGGCTTGGACCGCTTTGATGCAGGATGACGACGACGGGCAGCAGAACAATACCGCCGATTACACTGCGCGCAAACAGAAAGGTGAATGGGCCGACATAGTCCATGCCGACGCTCTGCGCCACGAACGCCACGCCCCAGATGGCGGCGGTGAGCAGAAGAATCAGGGAGTTTCGGATTTTCAAGGCGAAACACTCCTTTTACAGAGGATTTGCACATTGCATAAAAAAACGAACCGCTTCAGGCGGTTCGCTTTTTGTGGAGCTGCTGACCGGATTTGAACCGGTGACCTCATCCTTACCAAGGATGCACTCTACCTACTGAGCTACAGCAGCAAGGTGGCAGGGGCAGTAGGGATCGAACCCACGGCACTCGGTTTTGGAGACCGATGCTCTACCAGCTGAGCTATACCCCTGTATGGCTCCTCAAGTTGGACTCGAACCAACGACCCTGCGGTTAACAGCCGCATGCTCTACCAACTGAGCTATTGAGGAATGTAAAAAGTGCTGGTATCAAACTGCAAGCATCTATTGCAGTTAGCCTAAACATTATAGCGCGCGAAGTGAAAAGTTGTCAAGAGAAAAATCAAAGAAAAAACGGAAAAATTCGTAAAAACCGTTGGCCCGTCTGCGGCGGACGCATGAAGACGTCCGTCGCAGACGGCAAGGGGGGTCATTCGGCCAAACGGTAAATAGCAAGGATGGCGTCTTTATCGAGCGGTGTATAGCTCTTGACCGGACCTTTTACGGTGCGAACGGTGTTGTTTGCAAGCGTTTCATAATCCGCAGGCTTGATGCCGAGCTGCGACAGGTGTACCGGCATGCCGATTTCCTCGAAAAAGCGCTTCATGGTCAGAATACCCTCGCGCGCGGTGCGCTCCGGGCAGGCAAAGTCCATTTCTACGCCGAACACGCGGTTTGCCAGCTGCGCGAAGCGCGGGATATCGTTTTTCATTTCGTACATCGCCCACGCCGGGAACAGAACGGAAAGACCTGCGCCGTGTGCGATCTCGTCGCGGAAGGCGCTCAGCTCATGCTCAAGCTTGTGCACCGGGAACAGGCGTGCGCGGCCGCAGCCGGTGTAATCGTTATGCGATACACTGCCCGCCCACATAAGAGTGGCGCGCGCTTCATAGTCGTTGGGGTTTGCGATGGCGCGGCGGCCTGCGTCGCGCGTTGCGATCATCAGACCCTCAGCAAGACGGTCGGTGATGTCGCTTTCGCCGCCTTCGGGGGTGAGATAGCGCTCGAGCGTGTGCATCAGGATATCCACGATGCCGCAGCCGGTCTGGAATTTGGACACGGAAAATGTGTTTTCCGGATTGAGAAAGCTGATGCGCGGACGGTTGGTCTGGCTGGTGATGCCGCGCTTTTCGCGGGTTTCCTCGTTGGTCAGCACGCATGAGTTGCTGCTTTCCGAACCGGAGGCGGCAAGCGTCAGCACGGTAGCGACAGGCAGGGTCTTGTCGGGTGCGGTGCCGGTCGAGGCAAATTCCCATGGGTCGCGCCCCGTGGCAACACCCATGCCGATACCCTTGGCCGAGTCGATTACCGAACCGCCGCCGACGGCAAGGATAAAGTCGATCCCCTCCCGCTGGCACAGTGCGATGCCCTTGCGCACCATGGATACCTTGGGATTGGGCTCGACGCCGCCCAACTCAATGAACGACAAGCCAGCATGGAACAGGCTCTGCTCCACGCGGTCGAGCAGGCCGGATGAGCGCGCGCTCGACCCTCCGAAATGCACCAACACGCGGTGCGCGCCGATTTCCTTGAGTTTCGGGCCGATTTGCTCTTCAATACCACGGCCAAAGATGATTTCGGTTGTTGTGTGGATGGTAAAATTCAGCATAGCGGCGACATCCTGCCCTTCTTTTTGAAATGAGTTAACTCTATTATACCTGTGCCCTTGCAAAAAGTCAAAAAATTAGATAGAATAATAAAACAGATATTAAGGAAAATTTGGTATTCGGTAGAAAGAGGGCCTGTCTCTTTGTTATATGATTATTCCGCTCCACAGTGGCTGCTGATTTTTTATCTGTATTGCTTTCTGGGCTGGTGCTTTGAATCCACAGTTGTATCCGTGCAGCAGCGTCGGTTTGTCAACCGCGGCTTTCTGCGGGGGCCGATGCTGCCGATCTACGGCTTTGGGGCGACGATTCTGCTGCATGTTTCGCTGCCGCTGTATGACCGGCCGGTGGAATTGTTTTTTGCCAGCATGCTGGCGGCAACGGTGTTTGAGTATGTCGTCGGCGTGGTGATGGAAAAACTGTTTAAGGTCAAATACTGGGACTACTCCACCCACCGGTTTCAGTTTCAGGGGCGCATCTGCTTGCAATCCTCCCTGTGCTGGGGCTTTTTGGGGCTGATCCTCGCGCGGGCGATTCATCCGCCGGTGGAAACCATTGTGGTGGCGCTGCCGTTCGGGCTGCTGATTGTCGTGGATGTGCTGCTTTCGGCGATGTTTGTCAGCGACGTTGCGGTATCCGTGCGCACGGCGCTCGATTTGGCCCGCATGCTGGAGGAACTGGACAAGCTGCGCGAACAGAGCGCGGAGCTGCGCCGGCAGCTTTCCGAGACCGCTTTGGTGCAGCTGACCCGGCTGTCCTACCGCGTGGACGAAGCGCGCGGCGAATGGTCGGAGAAGATGGACGATGCCCGCGAGCAGCTTTCCGAACGGATGGGTGGTGCGCGTGAGCAGATTTCCGAGCGGGTGGATGGCGCACGCGAACAGCTTGCTGATGCGAAGGAGCAGATTCTGGCACGGCTGGACGAGCTGCAAAACCGCTTTGATGAGCAGGCGGCGGGGCTTGGCCGCATCCGCAAGAGCATGCTGCGCGGCAACCCGACGGCCCGGTCGGCGCGGTATGACGCGGTGCTGCAGCGCCTGAAAAAGCGGATTGATACGCGTCGTCATGATTAAAACTACGCAAAATGCACAAAATGATGCAAAATGACGGTATTATATGCGCGCGTTTCGTCAGTTTTTCGCTTGCTAAAATGCGCGTTTCAGGTGTATATTAGTAGTACCCGGAGAACCTATCGTTTTAGTGGTGTATCCGTGATTTGTGTATCCCCTTTTTGGAGAGAAAGGCTTGAGATAAAATGAAAAGATTTGTTTATGCGGACAATGCGGCAACGACTCCGCTGTCCGAAACTGCATTTAACGCAATGAAGCCGTGGCTGACCGAGTTTTACGGCAACCCGTCCTCGCTGTACCGTATCGGCCGCGAGGCCAAGATGGCGCTTAACGAGGCGCGTACGACGGTCGGCAAGTGCCTGAACGCGGCCGCACCGGTCAACGAAGCGAACGATTACGCCCCGGGCGAAATTATCTTCACCGGCGGCGGATCACAGGCGGACAACCTCGCTATTCGCGGCTTTATGCACGGTCCGACGGCGAAGGGCCGCAAGCATCTGATTACCTCGAAGATTGAGCATCACGCGGTGCTGTACACCTGCGAAGCGCTGGAAAGAGAAGGCTTCCGCGTCACTTATCTGGATGTGGATAAGGAAGGCCATGTGGACCTCGAGCAGCTCAAGCGGGAGCTGAGCGAGGATACCGCGCTGGTATCTGTCATGGCGGCGAATAACGAAATCGGCACCATTCAGCCGCTGAAGGAGATTGCGGCGCTTGCCCATTCGGTCGGTGCAAAGTTCCACACGGATGCGGTGCAGGCAGTCGGCCATATGCACATCGATGTGCAGGAAATGGGCATTGATATGCTGTCGCTGTCCGGGCATAAGTTCCGCGGTCCGCGCGGCGTCGGTGCGCTGTATCTGAAGAAGGGCATTGCACTGGAACCGCTGGTGTACGGCGGCGGACAGGAGCGCGGTCTGTGCTCTGGTACCGAGAACACCGCGGGCTGCATTGGCCTTGCGGCGGCGATGAAGGAAGCCGTTGAGGGTCTGGATGAGAAGATGGGCTATGTAAAGCGTCTGACGGACAAGCTGGTCAAGGGTGTGATGGACAACATTCCCTATACGCACTTTACCGGCGATCCGGAAAATCGTCTGCCGGGCACAGCGTCGTTCGTGTTCGAGGCGATTGAGGGCGAGGGCCTGATTTTGATGCTGGACAACATGGGCATCTGCGGCTCGACCGGCTCGGCCTGCTCGACCGGTTCGCTCGACCCGTCTCACGTGCTCATGGCCATCGGCCTGCCGCACGAGATTGCGCACGGTTCGCTGCGCTTGACGCTGGGTGAGCAGAACACCGAAGAGGATGTGGATTACATCATCGAGACGGTGACGCAGGTGGTATCCACGCTGCGTTCGATGAGCCCGGTATGGGAGAACGGCAAGCCAAACTTGACCGCAGCAAGTGAGCTGCATGAACATCACTAAGATAGATTCAACCGAAAAAGGAGATTTTTTCTATGCAATACAGCGAAAAGGTACTCGACCACTTCACCCATCCGCGTAACGTGGGCGAGATTGAGGACGCCAACGGCGTCGGCGAAGTCGGCAACGCCAAGTGCGGCGATATCATGAAGATTTACCTCAAGGTATCGGACGACGGTGTCATTGAGGATGTGAAGTTTAAGACCTTCGGCTGCGGCGCGGCAATTGCGACCAGCTCGATGGCGACCGAGATGGTCAAGGGCAAGACGCTCGAAGAGGCGCTCAAGCTGACTAACAAGGCGGTTGCCGAGGCGCTGGACGGTCTACCGCCGGTCAAGATGCACTGCTCGGTGCTTGCGGAAGAGGCGCTGCGTTCGGCTATCGCGGACTATTACAAGCGTCTGGGCAAGGACCCCACCGAGATTCTCGGCTGTGACATGGATTGCGCCGCTTGCCATCACGAGCATGACGAACACGCGCATTAAGCGGTAAATAGATGCATACAATGAGGGCAGATTGCAAAATCTGCCCTCAGTTTGTCAAAATATTTCGTGCGAAGCGCGGGTTTGGTTAGAAAATAGCAGTATACTGCTGTTTTCATTAAAAGGTCCGGCTTTGCCGGGCGTTTTGATACGTGAATCCATTCGAACGGAAACGTGTTTCCGTTCGACAGCAGGGCAGATTGCAAAATCTGCCCTTTTGGCGTGTCTGAAGGAGGGTGACAGCCTGCCATGACGGAGATTACAAAAAGTATAACATTCTTGAATGAATACAAAATGTTGAAGGATGCGGTGCAGCAGGGCAAAACGCCGCTGCTTGCGGTCGGCCTGTCCGCCATCCACAAGGCGCATCTCGCGGCGGCGCTTGGGCTGGACACCGGCCGTCCAGTGTGCGTGCTGACCGATGACGATACGGCGGCGGCGCGTTTTGCGCTCGACCTGCAGGCTTTTGCCGAGCGCGAGGTGCTGACCCTGCCCGCACGCGAGCTGGTTATGGCGGATGTGGTGGGCGTGTCGCGCGGATATGAGCAAAAACGCCTTGCCGTGTTGGATGCACTGCCGGGTGCAGCTTTTTCGGTTGCATCTGTGCAGGCGGCTTTGCAGCGCACGCTGCCGCCCGACGCGCTGCAAAGCGCCGTGGTGCAGCTTGCCACTGGACAGACTGTGCCGCTGGAAACCCTGACGCAGCAGCTCACCCGTGCGGGTTACGAACGCTGCGTGCAGGTCGAAGGCATGGGGCAGTTCTCGGTGCGCGGCGGCATTTTGGACGTGTTTCCGCCGCAGTCGGCAAACCCGTATCGCGTGGAGTTCTGGGACGACGAAATCGATTCGATTGCGACCTTTGATGTTGGCAGTCAGCGACGGCTGGAAACTGCCGAAACACTGCGCTGCCTGCCGTGTATGGAAACACTGCCGCATCTTGCGCCGGGCGGTGCGAAAGGGCTGGCAAAGGCGGTGCGCGGCCTGCTTTCCACGCGTAAAAAGAAGCATCCCGACCTCGCGGCCCATATCGAGCGCGATGCGGAGCGGCTGGAGGAGACCGGTGCGCTGCCCGCGGCGGACAAATACCTGCCGCTGGTATATCCGGAGCTGGCAACCGCGCTTGATTATCTGCCGGAACATGCCATTGTGCTCATTGAGGATACCCCGCGCCTGCGCGATGCCGCGCGCGATTTTGCTGCCCGCATTGCGGACGACGTGACCGCACTGCTTGAGCGCGGTGAGATTGCACCCGGGCTGGACGGCTATGCGCTTGACTTCGCCGCGCTTGCCCGCACGCCGCATACGATTTTGCGGCTGGACAGCTTTTTGAACAATATTCCGGAGCTGGCCCCGCAGCATTTGGAGAACTTTGTCGCAAATCAGATGAACGCCTACGGCGGCAATCTGGATATGGCGGCAGCCGATATCCACGGTTATACCCAGCAGGGACGTGCGGTGGCCGTGCTGTGCGGCAGTGCGCTGCGCTGCCGCAATATGTGTGATGCATTGACTGAAGCCGGCTTGACGGCAACGGTCAGCGACCTGCTGCCCAAGGGCGGGCAGGTTTGTGTGATGGAGGGTACGCTGTCCGCGGGCTTCGAGTATCCCGACCTTGGTCTGGTGGTCATCACCGAGGGGCAGGTGCTGGCGCGGCGCAAAAAGACGCAGGTCAAAAAGTCGAGCCGCGACCGCGTCAAGTCGTTCACTGACCTGACACCGGGCGATTTGGTCGTGCACGAGCACCACGGCATCGGCCGCTTTGTCGGCATGGAGCGCATGACCGTGGACGGTGCGGAGCGCGATTTCATCAAGATTGCCTTTGCGGGCACGGATTTCCTGTATGTCCCAGCGACCAGTCTTGATTTGATTTCCAAGTACATCGGCGGCGGCGAGCCAGAAAAGGTGCGGCTCAACAAGCTCGGCGGCGCGGACTGGTCGCGCTCCAAGGCGCGGGCCAAGGCAGCGGCTAAGGAACTGGCGGAAGGGCTGATTAAGCTGTACGCGGAGCGCGCCAAGGTCAAGGGCTTTGCCTTCCCGCAGGACGACGCATGGCAGCGCGAGTTTGAGGAAGCCTTTCCTTATGAGGAAACCGATGACCAGCTGCGCTGCATTGCGGAAATCAAGATGGACATGGAATCCGACCGGCCGATGGACCGTCTGCTGTGCGGCGACGTGGGCTTCGGCAAGACCGAGGTTGCGCTGCGCGCGGTGATGAAGTGCGTGCTGGCGGGCAAACAGGCCGCCATCCTCGTACCGACCACTGTGCTGGCACGTCAGCATTACCTGACCGCCTTGCAGCGATTCCAGGGGCATCCGGTGACCATTGAGCTGCTGACACGCTATAAAACCGGGTCGGAGCAGACTCAGCTGCTCAAAAAGCTGGAGGCCGGTTCGGTCGATATCGTAATCGGTACGCATAAGCTGTTCAATAAAAAAATTAAATTTAAGGATTTGGGGCTGCTCGTCGTGGACGAGGAGCAGCGCTTCGGCGTATCCCACAAGGAGACGCTCAAGGAGCTGTCGAAGAATGTAGACGTGCTGACGCTGTCGGCCACGCCCATCCCGCGCACGCTTAACATGGCACTGTCCGGCATCCGGGACATGTCCTCGATTGAAGAGCCGCCGCTCGACCGTCATCCGGTGCAGACCTTCGTGCTGGAGCAAAACGACGGCGTACTGCTGGACGCGATTCGTCGTGAGCTTGCGCGCGGCGGGCAGGTGTACTACCTGCACAACCGCGTGGAATCCATCGCGCGGTGCGCCAATCTGCTCCAGCAGCGCTTGCCGGATGCGCGCATCGGTATCGTGCATGGCAAGATGACGCAAAAAGAAATCGCCGCCGCGATGAATGCCATGGCGGACGGCGAGACCGATATTCTGGTCTGCACGACCATCATCGAGACGGGCATCGATATTCCAAACGCCAACACACTCATCATCGAAAACGCGGACAATATGGGCCTTGCCCAGCTGCACCAGATTCGCGGGCGCGTCGGCCGGTCGAGCCGCCATGCCTATGCTTATCTGTGCTACCGGCGCGGCAAGGCACTCTCCGAGATTGCGCAGAAGCGTCTTTCGGCCATCCGCGAGTTCGCGGCGTTCGGCTCAGGCTTTAAGATTGCCATGCGTGACCTTGAGATTCGCGGCGCGGGCAACGTGCTCGGTCCTGAGCAGTCCGGCCACATGATGAGCGTCGGCTATGACCTGTATCTCAAGCTGCTCGAAGAGGCTGTGCAGGAGGAGAAGGGCGAAACACCCAAGCCGCGCGTGGATTGCGCGGCCGAGCTGCTGCTGTCGGCCAATCTGCCGTCGGACTATGTTCCGGATGCTGGTCAGCGTGTGGATTTGTACCGCCGTATTGCGCTCATCCGTACGGAGGAGCAGAAGAGTGATATGCTCGACGAGCTGATTGACCGCTTTGGTGAGCCGCCCCGCGAGGCGGTGGCGCTACTGGATATTGCGTTGCTGCGCAGCCGTGCGAGCGAGCAGGGGATTTCGGAAATCAAGGAGCAGGACGGCCGTCTGCTGCTCACCTTTGCGCAGACCGATTTTGCGCGCCTGTCCGCCCTGTGCGGGGACGAGTCGTTCCGCGGGCGGCTGCTGCTCAATGCGGGCTCAACGCCGTATCTGTCTCTGCGGCTGAACAAGGGCGAAGCGCCGCTTTCTATGGCGGAAACGCTGGTCGGCAAGTACGCACAGACCGCGTAACACAAAAAACACCCGATGGAACATGGTTTCCATCGGGTGTTGTATATTTTCAGCCGGCCCGGTTTATGGCGTCCAAGATGTCTGCCATCGTTTGGTTGAGTTCGTCCACACCGAGACCATAGCGTTTGCCGGAGAAGTAATAGGCCGTGTCGGAGGTGGCGCGGTACTTGACCCACTCTGTGATATCCACCGAATCCATGCCAACCGGGAAATCATAGGAAAGCCGCGACATAGAAAGCGTGTCTTGGGAGGCATCACGAATGGATGCGCTCATACAGGGAAGCACTGGTGTGATGTACATATCTCCCACTTTTCTTGCACCGCCCGCCAGCCAGCGGTCAGTCTCGGTCAGCGCACCCATATCGACGAGGTCCTGTAAAAAGGACTGGTATTCGTCATAGCTCATGTCGTCCGTGTCGTATTTTTCGCTGAGTTCCTTGAGCTGTTCATCGGTCAGTGCATCCAGACCCGCAGACGGCTCGCGCTGCTCCAGCTGCTCGAGCTTATTTTTTGTAAAGGCTGCAAATTCATCCTTATACTCGTCTTTGAGCGTCGCCATCGGCAATTTGTTGCCGTTTTCCATCGTATGCTCCGTGACATTGAACCAGTTGCTTTGGAAACCTCCGATTGTCATGAAATCTCTTCCTTCCTTTGGTGATTGTAAAAGGCAAAATGTCATATACTATACATATCGGCCGCAAAGTGTTGAGAGATAACAGGTGAGTAGAGCAGCGGCTTGACTTTTACACGGATTGTTGCTATACTGGCACTGTAATATAGAAACGTATGCAAAGACGCGGGAAAAGTAACCGTTTTTCCGGTGCGCGAAAGAGAGAAGCCCCTCGGCTGAAAGGGCTTTGCGCGCGGTACGGCGAAGTGCGCCCGCCGAGCATCGGGGTCAAACGCCCCGCGGGACGCACCCGTTATCCTGCATCCGAGTGAAAAACAGGAGTGGAACCGCGACATGAGTGCCGCCTCTTTGAGAAAAAGAGGCGGCTGTATTTTTTGTAAAATTATCCCGATAAGGAGAGTGTCATATGAAACTGTTCAACACCCTGACCCGCCAGAAGGAGGAGTTCGTCCCGATTACGCCGGGCGAGGTCAAAATGTATTCCTGCGGTCCGACCGTGTATAACTATTTCCACGTCGGCAACGCGCGCCCGTTTATTGTGTTCGACCTGCTGCGCCGCTACTTTGAGTATCGCGGCTATAAGGTGCAGTTTGTGCAGAATTTCACCGACATTGACGACAAGGTGATCAACAAGGCCAACGAAGAGGGCGTGGACTTCAACGTCATCGCCGACCGCTATATCAAGGAGTATTACACGGATGCGGAGGGTCTTGGCATCGGTAAGGCAACCGTGCATCCCCGTGCGACCGAGACGATGGACGCAATCATTGACATCGTGCAGAAGCTGCTCGACAACGGCCATGCCTATCTTGCACCGAACGGCGACGTATACTTCCGCACCAAATCCGACCCGGATTACGGCAAGCTGTGCCATCAGCCGATGGAAGAGCTGCAGGCGGGCGCGCGCATCAGCGTAGGCGAGCAGAAGGAGGACCCGATGGACTTTGCGGTCTGGAAGGCGGCGAAGCCGGGCGAGCCTGCATGGGATACGCCGTGGGGCAGTAAGGGACGTCCGGGCTGGCATATCGAGTGCTCCGCAATGGTCAACAAGTACCTCGGCCCCACCATCGACATTCACTCCGGCGGCCTTGACTTGATTTTCCCGCATCACGAGAACGAAATTGCCCAGTCCGAGTGCGCTAACGGCTGTGCCTTCGCGCATTACTGGCTGCACAACGGCTTTTTGACCATCGATAACGAGAAAATGTCCAAATCCAAGGGCAATTTCTTCATGGTGCGCGACGCGGCAAAGCAGTTCGGCTATGAAACCATCCGCATGTTCATGCTGTCCGCGCATTACCGCACGCCGCTCAACTACTCGGCCGAGTCGCTTGAGATGAACAAGGCGTCGCTGGCGCGCCTGTACGAGGCACGGAATAACATGGAGTTCCGCATCGAAAAGGCCGAGGGCGACGCGATGACCGCGGAAGAGGCGACCAAGATGGAAGCGCTTGCGGCATACAAGCAGAAGTTTATCGACGCGATGGACGACGACCTTAACACGGCGGACGCGCTTTCTGCAATCTTTGAGCTGACGCGCGAAATCAATGCGTGGATGGGCGCGCATCAGGACGCAAGCAAGGCGTTCCTGACCGCGGCGCACGACCTGTTCATGGAGCTGACCGGCGTTTTGAATCTCGTTCAGAAGCGTGATGATGCAGTGGATCCGGACGCAGAGAAGATCGAAGCGCTGATTGCGCAGCGCGCAGCGGCCAAGAAGGAGAAGAACTTCGCGGAAGCCGACCGCATCCGTGACGAGTTGGCTGCGATGGGCGTGACCATCAAGGATACTCGCCAGGGCACCCAGTGGAGCCGCGCATAAAACGAAAAATGAACGGCCACCCTGAGAAGAATGTTCTCTGGGTGGCCGTATTGCTTTGCCGGGGTTATCACGCGCCGGTGATGCGGGCGATGTGAAGCGTGAGGTACAGCAGCTCGTTTTTGCCGGCATCAAAGCCGTATTCCTGTAAAATTGCGTCGCAAATCGTCTGCGCACAGGCGAAGGCATCCGGGTATTTGTCCTGTACCGGAGGAAGAAGGTCGGCATCGCAGTCGCCGTAGCTCTGTCCTGCGGCGATACGGCGCGCCAAAAACTTCAGATGCGCTACAAACCGGTAAAAATCAGGCGAATCGCGGTCAGGCTCTACGCCGCATTGCTCCTGCACCAACCCGAATACCCGCTGCATCAGGCAGGTCATGTCGTAAACCTCGGGAAATTCACCGCCTCCCTCCGCGTTGACAAAGTGCATGGCGATAAAGCCTGCCTCATCCTCGCCAAAGTCGATGCCGGTTTCCTCCCGAATCAGGTCAACGGCGGCACAGCCAGCCCGGTATTCCTCCGGATAAAACTGCCGAATATCCCACAAAAGCGGGTTTGACAGCTCGATACCCTGTTTATGCCGCTCAAGTGCGGCTGAAATGTGGTCGGGCAGGGTAACATAAATACTGTCCGACAAGGTTGCGCCCAGTGTGCGCTTGGCATGGTCGATAATGCGCTCACTGAGCAAAAAATGCGGCAGGGGAATACTGGTCAGCAGCTGCTGGAAACGGTCGGACAGCTGTCCGGCATGCAGCGTGAAACGCTTTTCGATCAGATGGACGGGGGCGCTGTCGCCGGGGTGACGGCCAAAGCCCAGTCCGCGTCCCATCAGCACGGTTTCCTCGCCGGTTTCATCCAGTGCAATGACTACGTTGTTGTTCAGCACTTTTTCAATCTGCATGCCTTCACCTCCTTGTCAGCCACAGCCTGTATTCTTCGCCGGGAAACAGAGAAACTCTTCGAAACGTAGTCGCGGTGCTTTTCACTGATTCCAACGAATCAACGCACGTTTTCGGTGTCTGCGTTATGTCTGCCGTTCGTGCTTCCTTTCCGTATATTGAAACAAGTATACCATGTATTCGGCGCAGCGGTCAACGATACGCGGAACGGCACGCTAAAAAAACGCAAAGATTTGTTTTCGCTTGTCAGGGATATTGCTTTTTTGTTGCTAAAACGCTATAATCGCTATGTATATTATGTACCCTGTAAAAAGAGAGATCGGAGGCGCACCATGCGCATCATTATTGTAGGCTGCGGTAAGGTTGGTTCGGCATTGGCGGAACAGCTTTCCGCAGAAGGACACGACCTGACCCTCATCGACCTGTCCGAGCGTCGGCTCACCGAGCTGACCAACACGCTGGATTTAACTTCGGTTACCGGCAGCGGAACGAGCTATCACGTATTGGAGGAGGCGGGCGTGCGGGAAACCGACCTGTTGATCGCAGTCACTACGCATGACGAGATCAACCTTCTTTCCTGCCTGATTGCCAGCAAGGCGGCGGGCTGTCACACCATCGCGCGTGTGCGCGACCCGGAATATGTGTCGGAGGTCGGTTTTATTCGGGATGAGCTGGGCTTGTCCATGGTTATCAACCCGGAAATGTCCACAGCGCGTGTGGTTTCACGCCTGATTCGTTTCCCGTCGGCTATCGGCGTGAGCACCTTTGCGAAGGGGCGCATTGAGCTGCTCGATATCCGTATCCCCGACGGCTCCCGTTTGAACGGCATGGCGGTTTGTGAAGTCAATCCGTTGCTTCGCACCAATGCGCTGCTCTGCATGGTGCGCCGCGAGGGACAGACGTTCATTCCGAAGGGCGATTTTATTCTGCGTACGGATGACGACGTTACTGTGATCGTTCCGCCGAGCGAGCAGGCGGACTTTTTCCGCCAGATTGGTGTGGCGAACGACCATATTCGTTCGGCAATGCTGATTGGCGGTGGAAAAATCTCGTATTTCCTTGCGAAAATGCTGATTGATACCGGTATTTCGGTCAAAATCATTGAAAATCGTCTGGAGCGCTGCGAAGCCCTGTCTGAGATGCTGCCGGGTGCAACCATTATTCATGGTGACGGCACGGACCGCGATTTGCTCGATGAGGAAGGCCTGGCCAGCTGTGAGGCGTTTGCCGCACTGACCGGTATGGACGAGGAGAATATCCTGCTTGCGCTGCACGCAGGGCGGCATTCCAAGGCCAAGCTGTTCACCAAGGTCAACCGCGTGAACTTTGAAGAGGTTATTGAAAGTCTGCCCATCGGCACCGTGATTCGCCCTAAGCAGACAACGGCCGAACTGATTGGCCAGTATACCCGCGCGATGCAGAACTCCATGGGATCGAATGTGGAAACGCTGCACCAACTGGGCGGTGCGGAAGCGCTTGAATTCCGTGTAGCGGCGCATGATTTGATTGGCGTACCGCTGCAGGATATGCCCATCCGGCCGGATGTGCTGCTGTGCTGTATCAACCGCAAGGGACGCCGCATCATTCCGCGCGGCCGTGATGTGCTCCGGGAGGGCGATACGGTGATCGTGGTATCCACCCGGCGCGGCATGAATGATCTGCAGGATATTTTCCAGCCGGAGGCGGCGGAGGATACAGAGCGATGAACCATGCTATGGTACGCTACCTGATCGGCTGGATGCTGGGCGTGGAATCACTGTTCCTGCTCCTTCCCATGCTGACCGCCATCCTGTACCGCGAACCCGTTGTGATGGCTTATTTTGCGACTGCTGTGATTTGTCTGATGTTTTCCGCTTTGTTTTGTCACAAGCGGCCGGAAAACACCCGCTTTTACGCCCGTGAGGGCTTTGTCACCGTGGCGCTGTGCTGGATTGTGCTGGCGCTGACCGGCGCGCTGCCGTTTATGTTCAGCGGAGAAATTCCGTTTGTGGTGGATGCGCTGTTTGAAACGGTTTCCGGCTTTACCACCACCGGCGCCACCATCCTGAGCGATGTGGAAGCGCTTTCACATGCCTCGCTGCTTTGGCGCAGCCTGACCCATTGGGTCGGCGGCATGGGCGTGCTGGTGTTCATGCTGATTGTACTGCCGCTGGCCGGCGGGCAGACCATCCACTTGATGCGTGCGGAAAGCCCCGGTCCGTCGGTCAATAAGCTCTCACCGCATCTCCGTGATACCGCTATGTATCTGTACGGCATCTATTTCGGCATGACCGTGCTGGAAATTGTACTGCTGATGCTGGGAGGCATGCCGCTGTTCGACGCGGCCTGCACCTCGATGGCAACTGCAGGCACAGGTGGTTTCGGTATCTGGAACAGCTCGATTGCGTACTACGACAGCTATTATCTGCAAGGCGTTGTCACGATTTTCATGATTCTGTTCGGCATTAACTTCAGTGTTTATTTTCTGCTGCTTATGCGGCGCTGGAAGAATGCCTTTCGTATCGAAGAGGTACGCGTCTATCTGGGCGTGATCATTGCCTCCTCGGTGCTGATTGCCATCAATGTCCGGCCGATGTTTTCGAGCTTCTTCCAAAGTTTCCATCATGCCGCCTTCCAGGTGGCATCCATCATCACCACCACCGGTTTTTCTACGGTGGACTTTAACCAGTGGCCGGCATTCAGCAAGGCGCTGCTGGTGCTTTTGATGTTCATCGGTGCGTGCGCCGGTTCGACCGGCGGCGGCATGAAATGTTCGCGTATTCTGCTGATGTGCAAGAGCATTCGCAAGGAAATGCAGTTTCTCATCCATCCGCGCGCGGTGCGTGTCAACAAGATGGATGGCCGCCGCGTGCAGCATGAGGTCATGCGCTCGGTCAACGTGTTTATGATCGCCTATCTGCTGCTGTTTATCCTGTCGGTGCTGCTGCTGTCGATTACCAACGAAGAACTGATTACCAACTTCACTGCGGTTGCGGCGACGCTCAACAACGTCGGCCCGGGTCTGGAGTTGGTTGGTCCGGCGGCAAACTTTGGATTTTTCTCGCCCTTCAGCAAGATTGTTCTGATGTTCGATATGCTTGCGGGCCGTCTGGAAGTGTTCCCGATGCTGCTGCTGTTCGCCCCGGCGACATGGCGCAGAGAAAAGTAAACGATTCAACTGCAATATTACGCAAAAAGAGGGAAACCGATTGGTTTCCCTCTTTTTATGGCATTTTTTACTGGACAATTTCTTTGGCAGCAGCCACCAGCGCCTCTACCTTGGCGGCGGCATCTGCCTTGCTGTCGCCCTTGGCCATGATATAGACCTTGACCTTGGGCTCGGTGCCGGACGGACGGATGATGAACGTCGTGCCGCCCTCCAGCTCGTAGTACATGACATTCTGGCCTTTCAGCTCCATCTGTTCGACCTTGCCGTCTGCCATGCAGGTGCGTGTACCGGGCATATAGTCGCGGGTGTACTCGACCTTATCCGCGCCAACCATCGTCAGCGGCTTGTCGCGCAGTTCGGCCATCAGCTCTTTCATGCGCTGCAGGCCGGATACGCCGGGCATGGTGATCGAAACAGTCTGCTCGCAATAATAGCCGTACTTCTCGTACATCTCTTCCATTGCGTCGTACAGCGTTTTGCCCTGCGTGCGGTAGTAGGCCGCCATCTCTGCGATCAGCATAGAAGCGGTGACCGCATCTTTGTCGCGCGCATAATCGCCGCACAGGTAGCCATAGGACTCCTCGAAGGCGAAGATGTATTCATGCGAGCCGGTCGTTTCAAACTGCTTGATTTTTTCTGCCAGGAACTTGAAGCCGGTGAACGTATCAAAGCAGTCTACGCCGTTTTTGTTCGCAGCTGCGCGTGCCATTTCGGTGGTGACAATGCTCTTGAGCACCGCCGGATGCGCGGGCATGGTGCCCGTCAGCTTCTTGGCGGTGATGATATAGTCGGTCAGCAGCACGCCCACCTGATTGCCCGACAGGGTGACGTAGTCGCCGGTCTTGTCCTTGAGGACGATGCCGGTGCGGTCGGCGTCCGGGTCGGTGCCGATGATGAGGTCTACGTCGTTCTGCTTTGCCAGCTCGATGGCGAGATTGAAGCCCTCCTTGTACTCCGGGTTCGGATTTTTTACGGTCGGAAAGTCGCCGTCGATTTTCATCTGCTCAGGTTCGCAGATGATGTGCTTGTAGCCCAGACGGCGCAGAATTTCGGGTACCAGACGGTAGCCCGCGCCGTGGAACGGGGTGTAGACCAGCTTAAACTCGTCCGCAACCTGCTTGACACAGTCCGGATTGACCGCAACCTTGATGACTTCGCCGAGATATGCCTCGTCGGTTTCACGGCTCAGAATGCGGATCATGCCGTCCGCAACCGCCTTGTCATAGTCCATGGTCTTAACGCCGGTAAAGATATCGGTCGCCGCCATCTCCTTGGCAACTACATCGGCCTCAGCGGGCGGCAGCTGCGCGCCGTCCTCCCAATAGACCTTATAGCCGTTGTATTCCTTGGGGTTGTGGGACGCGGTGATGTTGATACCGGCAATGCAGCCGTAGTGGCGAATGGAAAAAGACAGCTCAGGGGTGGGGCGCAGCTCATCGAACAGCAGCGCCTTGATGCCGTTTGCCGCGAGGATGCAGGCGGACTGCTTGGCAAACTCGGGCGAGAAGTGGCGGCTGTCATAGGCAATGGCAACGCCGCGGTCCATCGCAGCCTGTCCGTTCGAGACAACGAGCTTGGCAAGACCCTGGGCAGCCTGTCCGACTGTGAAGCGGTTCATGCGGTTCAGTCCGATACCCAGCACGCCGCGCAGACCCGCGGTGCCAAATGACAGGGGCGCGAAAAAGCGGCTTTCGATTTCTTCGCTGTTATTCTCTACTGCGCGCAGCTCTGCGCGCTCCTCTTCTGAAAGCGCTTCGCTGTCCAGCCAGCGCTTGTATTCCGACATATAATCCATTGGAATTCACCTCATCCTGTTATTTGGCTAAAGCCACTATCTAAATTATATAATATCTGTCTGTCAATGCAAGGGGTTTTGCGCGAATTCGTACATATTACGATGCACTCCGGTATCTTTTCACAAATAAAATATTATTTTTTTGTGCATTTTATTCTTACAGGTTTTGCAGCAGCGCACGGCCAAACTGATAAAATTATTGCCCGGCTTTTGTGCAGAATGCCGTGGCCGATGGATTTCCATGCTTGTACTATGCGGGAAAATGCGGTATACTTCATTTATATGAAATTGACAGATAGAGGGGTTATTCTATGAAGCTGAAAACCCGGCTGGCCGTTGCGGTATGCAAGGCCTCGGGCGCGGTTTTGCGCAAACTCGGGCGCGGCGGTACCAATCTGCCCGGCAAGCTGGCGCTTAAAATCGACAAAAATATCCTCGGGGAGCTGTCGCGCGGTGTCAAGGTCACAGTCGTGACCGGTACCAACGGCAAAACCACAACCTCGCGCATGATTGAGCAGGCGTTTGCCGATGCGGGACTGAAATACTTTTCCAACAAGTCGGGCGCAAATCTGCTGACCGGTATCATTGCGGTGTTCGCGCAGCATTGCACGATTTCAGGCAAATGCCCGTATACGCACGCGCTGATTGAGTGCGACGAGGCAGCATTCCGTAAAACAAGCGAGTTTTTGCCGGTTGAGTGTCTTGTTGTCAACAACATTTTCCGCGACCAGCTCGACCGCTATGGCGAAATTACGCATACCTTAAACGCCATTCGCGAGGGCATCACCCATGTGCCGAACGCGAAGCTGTGCCTCAACGCGGACTGCTCGCTGACCGCCTCGCTTGCGGAGAAAATCCCCAACAAGGTTCTGTGGTTTGGCGTTAACGTTCCGATTTATGAAAATGCGGCGCATGAGCTGTCTGATGCGCCCTACTGCATTCACTGCAAGACCGAATATCAGTACGACTATATCACCTACGGCCATCTGGGTGGCTTCCGTTGCCCAAAGTGCGGCTATCATCGGCATGAGCCGGATGTGGCGGTGACGAAAATTCTGTCTTCGGGCGCGGATTCGTCCGATATTGAGCTGTCCATCTGCGGACGAGTACACGAGGTGCATGTCAATTTGCCGGGCGGCTACAACATCTATAACGCGGCGGCAGCGGCGGCAGTATCACATGTCGTCGGCATCGACGAGGAAACTGCGGTCAGCGCGCTCGGTCAGTTTGAGTGCGGCTTTGGCCGCGCCGAGCAGTTTACGCTGGGTAAGGCGCAGGCGCGCATGATGCTGGTGAAAAACCCGGCGGGCTTTAATCAGGTCATCAACCTTATCGCGCACGACAAGGGCACCTGTAAGCTGGCTTTTCTGCTCAATGACCGCTTTGCGGACGGCACGGACATCAGCTGGATTTGGGACGTGGATTTTGAGACGCTGGCGGAGCAGGAGGCGCGTTTTACGCGTATTTTGGTCTCAGGTGTGCGTGCAGATGATATGGCGCTGCGCCTAAAATACGCAGGCTTTACGACCGACCGCATTGAGGTGATCCGGGAGTACGATGCGCTGCTCGAGCAGGTCGGTGCGGATGAGACGCCCGCGTTCCTGATGCCGACCTATACGGCGATGTTTGATTTGCGCGGCGAGATTGCCAAGCACACCGATGTTAAGGCGTTTTACGAATAAGGGGGGGGAGGGGACGACATGCAACTGAATATCTGCCACCTGTACCCTGATATTCTGAATCTGTACGGCGACCGGGGCAACATCATTACCATGAAGCGGCGGCTGGAAGCCCGCGGCATTGGAGTCACGGTTGAAGAGTGCTCTATCGGCCAGCCGATCGACATTGACAAATATGATATCTTTTTCATCGGCGGCGGGCAGGACTTCGAGCAGGAGGTGCTGCTGCGCGACCTTGCATCGGGCAAGGGACGCGATATCTGTACGGCGGTTGAAGAGGGCAAGGTGTTTCTTGCCATCTGCGGCGGCTACCAGATGCTGGGTCAATACTACAAAACATGGGACGGCAACCAGCTGGACTTTATCGGCGCCATCAATGTGCATACGATTGGCGCAAAAGAGCGCATGATTGGCAACTATATGTACCGCACCACGCCTGAAAGCGGCGGTACTATTGTAGTTGGCTTTGAGAATCACTCGGGCAAGACCTATCTGGGTGAGGATGTGGCCCCGCTGGGCATGATGCTCAAGGGGTATGGCAACAACGGCGAGGACCAGACCGAGGGCGCGCGCTACAAAAACGTGTTTGCGACCTATTCGCACGGTTCGCTTTTGCCCAAGAATCCCGTGCTGTGCGACTTCATCCTGCACACTGCACTGCGTTACAAATATGGCAACGACGAACCGCTCACGCCGCTCGACGATACGCTGGAAAACCGCGCGCATGACTATATGGAGGAACGGCTGCGCCGGGGATAAGCCCTGCGCGCCGATTTCCCCGGGTGATATTGACTTTATTCGCCGCATATGGTATCATAGGCGGTAATAAGGGAGTAGTCGGCGCGGATTTGTTCCATCCCGCGCGGCAGGGCCAACATACTGAGGAGGACGTCCTCTGGTTCTGCATGAAATGACGAGACTTATCTGTTTTACGGCGGATGGGTCTCTTTTTTTATGCCCGTTCGGCGCTGCTAACGACAAGGAGGACAAGAAAAATGGGATTACTGGAGTTATTTATCATTGCCGTCGGGCTGTCGATGGATGCCTTTGCGGTTTCCATCTGCAAGGGTCTGAGCGTGCGCACGCTGCGCCCGCGGCATGCACTCATTACAGGTGCGTATTTCGGCGGGTTTCAGGCACTGATGCCGCTTGTGGGGTTTGTGTTGGGTGTGCGCTTCCAGACGCTGATTACCAGCGTGGACCACTGGATTGCGTTCGTGCTGCTGGCGCTTATCGGCGGCAATATGGTGCGCGAGTCGCGCGACACCGACGAGGAAAACCTCAGCGATTCGTTTTCCTTTGCCACGATGCTGCCGCTTGCGGTGGCGACCAGTATCGACGCATTGGCCGTCGGTGTGACATTTGCCTTTTTGCAGGTGGAGATTGTGCCTGCGGTCTGCTTCATCGGTGTGACGACCTTTGTACTCTCTTGCGTGGGCGTCAAGGTTGGGAATGTGTTCGGCGCAAAGTATAAGGCGCGTGCCGAGCTGTTTGGCGGCGTAGTACTCATTCTGATGGGTCTGAAAATTCTGCTGGAGCATCTGGGGTTGCTGGGCTGAGAATAAGGGAAAAGGACGCTGTGAAGCGTCCTTTTTTTGCGCCGTGAGGCGCACATGCAATGGATTTTCGGGCAATGCCGCCCGAAAATCATAAAAAGCCCGGCTAAGCCGGGCTTTTTATACAAGGAAGTGATTTTGTGTGCCGTATACGGCGCGCAAATATCACGCGGTTGGCTTTGTCCGGGCAGATGCCCGGCAAAGCTTTTCTCGTTTGAAAGCGTGCTTTCAAACGAAGAAATTAAAATGCAAAGTTGGTCTTGACGCGCCAGATGTTCTGCGCATACTCGGCAACCGAGCGGTCTGCCGCAAAACGGCCGGAATTAGCAATGTTCATCAGCGACATATAGTTCCAGTTCTCCGCATGGCGGTACATTTCGCTGACGCGCTCCTGCGCGATTGCGTAGGAGGAGAAGTCCTTCAGGCTCATGTAGCGGTCAGCCGGACCGCCGTTGCCGCCGTGCAGCAGCAGGTTAGCCAAATCGGTGTAGTCGACACCGTCACCAAAGCCGTGGATCATATGGTCAAGTACGCGCTTGATGACCGGATCGTTCTGGTAGATCAGCATCGGCTCGTAGTTGCCGGATGCCGCCAGCGCCTCTGCCTCGGGGGTCTCCATGCCGAAGATAAAAATGTTCTCACGGCCGACCGCCTCACAGATTTCAACGTTTGCGCCGTCCATCGTGCCGATGGTGAGCGCGCCGTTCATCATGAACTTCATGTTACCCGTACCGGATGCTTCCTTGCCTGCGATGGAGATCTGTTCGGAAACCTCGGCTGCCGGCATGATCATTTCGGCCAGAGATACCTTGTAGTCCTCGATGAACACGACCTTGAGTTTGTCGCCGATATCCGGATCGTTGTTGATCATATTGGCGATGGAGTTAATCAGGCGAATGGTCTTTTTCGCTACCGCATAGCCTGGCGCGGCCTTGGAGCCGAAGATGAAGGTGCGCGGCACGAAGTCCATGCTCGGATTATCCTTCAGCTTGTGGTACAGCGAAATGATATGCAGGATGTTGAGCATCTGACGCTTGTACTCGTGCAGACGCTTGACCTGTACGTCAAAGATCGAGTCCATGTTGACTTCGATATCGTTATGCGCCTTGATATAGTCAGCCAAACGCTGCTTGTTGTCGCGCTTGATTTCGCCCAGACGCTGGAGCAGCGCTTTGTCGTTGCCATAATTGGCAAGCACCTGCAATTCGGACGGATGCTTGCGATAGCCCTTGCCAATCTTGCTCTCAATCAGCTCGGCAAGCTCCGGGTTTGCCTCGCACAGCCAGCGGCGGTGTGCAATACCGTTGGTGACATTGCAGAACTTGGAGGAGTAAATCTTATAGAAATCGTTGAATACACGATCCTTGAGGATTTCAGAGTGCAGCGCGGAAACGCCGTTAATTGAGAACGAGCCGGCAATTGCCAGATGTGCCATGCGGACAATGTTATCCGCTACGATGGCCAGCTTAGAGATCTTCTGGAAATCGTTCGGGAAGTAGTTCCACAACTCCTTGCAGAAGCGCTCGTTGATCTCATAAATGATTTGCATGATACGGGGCATCAGCTCCTGCACCAGCGATACCGGCCAGCACTCGAGTGCTTCGGGCATAACCGTATGGTTGGTGTAGGCAACCGACTGACTGGTGATGTTCCATGCATTCTCCCAGCTCATGTCGTTCTCGTCCATCAGGATGCGCATGAGTTCGGGGATAACCAGCGTCGGGTGGGTATCATTGATATGCAGCACATGCTTGTGCGCGAAGTTTGCCAGCGTACCGTACTTGGCTTTGTGCTTGGCGCAGATATCCTGCAGGGTGGCAGACACAAGGAAATACTGCTGCTTGAGACGCAGGGACTGGCCCTCGCGGTGGTTATCTTCCGGATACAGTACCATCGAGATGGTTTCCGCCATGGCGTGTTTCTCGAGTGCCTTGAGGTATTCGCCCGAGGAGAACAGCTTCATGTCCAGTGCAATCGGGCTTTTGGCTTCCCACAAGCGCAGGCAGGCAATGTTGTTGGTGTCGTAGCCCGAAATCGGCATGTCGTACGGGACAGCCAGTACCGGCGTATAGTCATGATACTCGACAACCAGCTTGCCCTGGTCATTGAAATAGGTGTTGACCGTACCGCCGATTTTGACTTCGCGCGTATCGTCCATCGCGGGAATGTGCCAAACGTCGCCCGAAGCCAGCCAGGAGTCCGGCAGCTCGACCTGCTGACCGTCCTCGATCTTCTGCTTGAAGATACCGTGTTCATAACGGATGGAATAGCCGGTGCCGCGCACGCCGATGGTCGCCATGCCGTCCATATAGCAGGCTGCCAGACGGCCCAGACCGCCGTTACCCAGACCGGGGTCGGCTTCCTCTTCGAAAATATCGGCCATTTCATAGCCCATATCCTTCAGCGCCTCGGTCAGTGCGGGCAGAATGCCCAGATTGTAGGCGTTGTTGCGCAGGCTGCGGCCCACAAGAAATTCCATGCACAGATAGTGGACCTGTCGCTCTCCGTATTTTTCAACCTCGTTCTGGGTTTCAATCATATGCTCGGTGAGCGCGTCGCGCACGACGAGCGCGCATGCCTCATAAACCTGTTCCTTCGAGGCATCTGCAACCTCGCGGCCGAAGTGGCGCTGCAGCTTACCTGCAATAGCCTCCTTCAAAGCAGTCTTTGTGTACTGATTCTTTGACATGGTCTCTCTTGTCTCCTCACTTAATTTGCTGAATTGGTCTTACCAACCAAGGGCAGAATGATAAACCTCGATATATTTATCTGCCGAGCTGCCCCAGCTGAAATCACTTTGCATGCCCTGCAGCATTAGCTTTTTCCATGCGGGCTTGTTGTAGCGGAATACGCCGCAGGCTTCGCGGATGACGTGCAGCATGTCATGTGCATTATAGCTGGCAAAAGTAAAGCCGTTGCCCGTACCTGCGTAATCGACGAAGGCCTGTACCGTGTCCTTCAGGCCACCGGTTTCGCGGACAATCGGAATCGTGCCGTAGCGCAGCGCAATCATCTGCGCCAGACCGCACGGCTCGAATTTGGACGGCATCAGGAACATATCTGCGCCCGCGTAAATGCGGTTTGCCAGATCGCCCGAGAACATGATGGATGCCGAAATATTGTTCGGATAGCGGCGCTTGGCTTCGAGGAACATCTGCTCGTAGCGCCAGTCGCCCTTGCCCAGTACAATCAGACGCAGGTCGTCTGAAAGAATGTCGTGCAGCACGGCTTCAATCAAATCCAGGCCCTTCTGGTCGACAAAGCGGGTGACCATACCGATAACCGGCGTATTTTCGTCGCCCTCGATACCGCATAGCTTCAAAAGCTCGAGCTTGTTAACCTTTTTATCATCCGGATTATTCGGACCGTAGTTCTTGAAAATCTTGGGATCGGTCTGCGGATTGAAGGCGTCCATATCAATGCCGTTTAGGATGCCGTGCAGTTTGTAGCTGTTCATGCGCAGCACGGAATCGAGCCGGTAGCCATAGTATTCGGTCTGGATTTCATTTGCGTAGGTGGGTGAAACTGTAGTGACCGCGGTGGAGGCCACGATGGCGGCCTTCATCAGGTTGACGTCGCCGTCCATCGCCATAAAGCCTGAACGGAAATGCGCGTCGTCGATACCGAGCACATATTCGAGGATTTCACGGCCATAGCGACCTTGATACTGGATGTTATGGATGGTGAATACGGTCTTGATGTTCTCGTAGAACGGGCGGGAGGAGAACATCAGGTTATAGTAAACCGGTACGAGTGCGGTCTGCCAGTCGTTGCAGTTGATAACGTCCGGACGCCAGTCCAGATCGGGCAGCACCTCAAGCACCGCCTTGGAGTAGTAGGCAAAGCGTTCCGCATCGTCATACTCGCCGTAAACCTGGCCGCGGGAAAAATAATATTCGTTGTCGATGAAGTAATAGGTTACGCCGTCCGCTTCATAGCGGAAAATGCCGCAGTACTGGTTGCGCCAGCCCAGACGGACATAGGCATTCTTTAAGTAGTAGAATTTCTCGCGCCACTCCTGCCCGATAGCGGAATACAGCGGGCAGAATACGCGCACATCGTGTCCCTTTGCAGCAAGGGCCTTGGGCAGTGAGCCGGCAACGTCGCCCAGACCGCCGGTTTTGACGAACGGGGCACATTCGCTGGTAACATACATAATTTTCATAACAACCGAGCCTCCCCAGTAGGAGGCGCGGAAACAGAGCCTCCGCTTCCGCACCTGCATATCTTTATTATACTAGATTCTTCCTTCCTGCAAAATAGGGAATTTCCACGAACATCTCATGCTTTTAGTCCGTGTTTTTCGCTCATTTGCAGCGAATTTAACGTATTTTTATCAAACGGTTGCGTTTTTGGCGATCGTAATGGGGTAGTTCTCGTGGCCCATCATGGTGCGTCCGTCTCGAATGACAACGTTGCGGTCGGTGATGACATGGCGCAGCGATGCATCCGACAGGATACGACCGCCTTCCATGATGATGCAGTCGCAGATTTCCGCGCCCTTTTCGACGACGACATCGCGGAACAGCACACAGTTTTTCACCGTGCCCTCGATGCGGCAGCCGTCTGCGATAAGGCTGTCCTCCACAACGGCTTTGTCGCCGTAGTAGGCGGGTGCTTCGTCCTTGATACGGGTCAGAATCGGACGGGTGCGCAGGAATACTTCGTCGCGCACATCCTTGTCCAGCATATCCATATTGGAGCGGAAGTAATCGAAAGTATCCTCGATTTTGATGGCGTATTCGTTGAACAGGTAGCCTGCCACGGTACCGTCAATCAGTGCACGGGACAGGAATTCACGCTCGAAATGAATACAGTTGTGTGTGACGCAGTCGGACAGCATATGGATGAGGTACTGACGGCTCATGACATACACGCCCAGTGCAATGTGTTTGCATTTTCCCTCGTTGGAATCGCCGACACGGATGTCGACCGCTTCCTTCTTGCGGTTGAGCTCTACGTAAGTGGTGAACGGAGAGTCCTTCTGTTTCTTGGTGCAGACCATGGTCAGGTCGGCGCCGGACTTGACGTGGCGATCGATAACGTCGTCCAGCGGAATGTTGCCGACGATGTCGCCGTCCGCCACAACCACAAAATCCGCCTTGTTCTTCTGCAAAAAGTCGACCGCGCCGGCCAGTGCGTCGATTTTGCCGCGGTATTCGCCGGTTACGAGTGCAGACGCTTTCTTCGAGTAGGAGTACGGCGGCAGCAGCGTAACGCCGGAGTTCTTGCGGGACAGATCCCAGTCCTTGGCGTTGCCGATATGGTCGATAAGGGACTGGTATTTGTCCTTCATCAGCACGCCTACACGGTAAATGCCGCTGTTTACCATGTTCGACAGCATGAAGTCGATGATGCGGTAGCGTCCGCCCCACTGCACCGCGCCGACCGTGCGGTGCTCGGTGATCTCACGGAGATCGTTGTCGTTATCAAATGCGATGATGATGCCTAAAACACTGTTCATCAATTTCGCCCCCCTTACTTTACGTCCGGCAGGTCTTCGTCTGCCATTTCTTTTGCGGCCAGCTTCGCGCCGCGGCCGATGCGCACACCTTCCGCGACAACGGCCACGCCCCACTTATCCACGTCGCCGTCCGACGGGCTGCCGCCGACGACCGCATCCTTGGCGATGACGGCATTTTCCGCAATAATGGAGTAACGCACGGTAGCGCCTTCCTCGATGACCGCGCCCGGCATCAGGATGGAGTATTCCACCTTGGCACCCTTTCCGATCCGGACATCCGAGAACAGGACGGACTCGGAAACGTCGCCCGCGATCTCGCAGCCCTCGGAAAGCAGGGTGTGCTTGACCGACGCGCCCTTTGCGGTGAAGTGCGGGGGCGAACCGGTGGTGCGGCCGTAGATCTTCCAGCTGTCGTCCGACAGGTTCAGACCGGAGTTCGGGCTGAGCAGATCCATATTGGCCTCCCACAGGCTTTCGATTGTGCCGACATCCTTCCAGTAGCCCTCGAAACGGTAGGATACCAGCTTTTCGCCGTTGCTCAGCATTGCCGGGATGATGTCTTTGCCGAAGTCGTTGGAGGACTTGGAGTTATCTTCGTCGTCAATCAGGTACTGGCGCAGCTTCTTCCAGGAGAAGATGTAGATGCCCATGGATGCAAGCGTGGACTTCGGGTTCTTGGGCTTCTCTTCAAATTCGTAGATGGTGCCGTCTGGCTTGCAGTTCATAATGCCGAAACGGGATGCTTCCGTAAGCGGAACGTCCAGCACGGCGATGGTTGCGTCCGCACCGGTTTCCTTATGCTGCTGGAGCATTTTGTTATAGTTCATCTTGTAGATATGGTCGCCCGACAGAATCAGAACATATTCCGGGTCGTAATCGTCGATAAACTGGATGTTCTGATAAATGGCGTTAGCGGTTCCCTTGTACCACTCGGAGGTTTTGCCTTTCTGGTACGGCGGCAGGACGTATACGCCGCCGCGCAGGCGGTCGAGGTCCCAGGTCTGGCCCGAGCCGATATAAGCGTTGAGCACATGCGGCTCGTACTGAGTCAGTACGCCGACCGTGTCAATGCCGGAGTTGACGCAATTGGAAAGCGGGAAGTCGATGATGCGGTACTTGCCGCCGAACGGCACCGCGGGCTTGGCGACCTTTTTGGTCAGTACATAAAGGCGGCTGCCCTGACCGCCTGCGAGCAGCATGGCTACGCATTCTTTTTTCCGATACATTGATGAACTCTCCTTTTTGCCGTTTACGTATTTTTTACGCCGTTTTCGGCGTGTCCCCTTTTAAGAATCCTGCTTGCCGGCATCGCTTGCCTTGACCACCGCCTTTTCTCCGGTCTTGGTTACTGCTTTCGTGCCGGTTTTTGCGACCGCCTTTTCCCCGGTTTTGGCCACGGCCTTTGAACCGGTCTTGGCTACTGCGCGTGTTCCTGTTTTGGAAACGGCCTTGGAGGACGCGCGAGTCCCCTTGGCAGACTTGGCCGCTTTGGCGGCCGCTGCTTTTTTCGCGGCTTCGATTTCGGCCTTGGTGCGGCGCTTGGCACGCGGTTTGCCTTTGAAGAACAATACGCCGAAGCGCGGAATGTGAATGCTGATGGATTGCTCCTGCCCGTGCATGGGCTTTTTGCTGTCGGTCCTTACCTTGCCGTTTGCAATGCCGCTGCCGCCGAACTCGGCCTTATCCGAGGAGAATACCTCCTCATAGGTTCCGGCGAGCGGTACGCCGATGCGGTAATTTTCCTGTATCTCCGGAGAAAAGTTGACAACAACTACGATATCGCTGCCGTCCTTGGCGATGCGGCGGAAGGCAATGATGTTATTGCGGTTATCCTCGTGGCTGATCCACTCGAAGCCGCGCCAGTCGGTGTCCTGCTCCCACAGCTGCGGGGTTTCCAGATAGAAATGGTTGAGCGCCTTGACATAGGTCTGCATCTGCTTATGTGCGGGATAGTCGAGCAGCATCCAGTCCAGTCCGCGCTGGTAGGCCCATTCGGAGAACTGGGCGAACTCGCCGCCCATGAACAGCATCTTTTTGCCCGGATGGGCGGTCATGTAACCGTACAGTGCGCGCAGGCCGCCGAACTGATTTTCGTACGGAGGCGGCATCTTGGCGATCAGCGAACACTTGCCATGCACGACCTCGTCATGCGAAAGCGGAAGTATGTAATTTTCCGAGAATGCATACATGAACGAGAAGGTGATTTTGTCATGCATGTCCTTGCGGAAGAATGGGTCGGCCGAGCAGTAGCACAGCATATCGTTCATCCAGCCCATGTTCCACTTGAAGTTGAAGCCGAGACCGCCGTCGTAGCCGGGCTTGGTTACCATCGGCCATGCGGTGGATTCCTCCGCTATCATCATGACGTCCGGATGGTCGGTCAGGATATACTCGTTGAGCAGACGCAGAAAGTCGATTGCCTCAAGATTTTCGCGTCCGCCGTGGATATTGGGCCGCCATTCGTTCTGGCGGTTGTAGTCGAGGTAGAGCATGGAGGCGACCGCGTCCACGCGCAGTCCGTCCATATGGAACTTTTCAATCCAGAACATGGCCGACGAGAACAGCAGGTTGCGGGTTGAGGTTTTGCCGTAGTCGAATACGCGCGTACCCCATTCCTTATGCTCCATCTTGAGCGGGTCGGCATATTCGTAGAGGTAAGAACCGTCGAACTCGACCAGACCACAGCCGTCCTTGGGGAAGTGCGCGGGCACCCAGTCCATGATGACGCCGAGACCCGCCTGATGCGCCTTGTCGATGAAGTACATCAGGTCCTTGGGGGTACCGTAGCGGCTGGTTGCGGCAAAGTAACCGATGACCTGATAGCCCCACGAGCCGTCGAACGGATACTCGGTCAGCGGCATGACCTCGATGTGCGTGTAGCCCATTTCCTTGACATAGGGTACCAGCTCGTCCGCGAGCTGACGGTAGGAATAGAAGTTGCCGTCCTCGTGGATTTTCCACGAACCGAGATGGCATTCATAGATGTTGACCGGGTTGGAATAGGGCAGATGGCTCTTGCGCCAATCCAGCCACGATGCATCGTTCCATTCGTACCCCTCAATGTCATATACCTTGGAGGCGTTGCCGGGACGGGTTTCGCTGTGGAAGCCGTACGGGTCGGACTTGTCGAACACATCGCCCGATTTTGCCCATACGCTATACTTATATGCAGCGTATTCGGAAACATGCGGAATGAATTTTTCCCAGATGCCCTGCTCGTCCCGCGTCATGTAGTCCACATCGCGGTTCCAGCCGTTGAATTCGCCCATGACCGAAACCTTCTCTGCTTCGGGGGCATATACCCGGAACAGGTAACCGGGCTCGCCGTCCTGTTCAAAGGGATGGGCGCCCATATAATCAAAGGCGCGGCAGTCCCTGCCCGAATAGAAAAGCTGGCTGCGCTTTTCACAGGCCGGCGCTGCAGGTGTTTTCTTCATATCGCATCTCTCCCTTTTATACTTCTTACACTTCTAAACTGCCAAAATAAAGCGTCTTTGCGAAAATTTTCCAACTGTTTGTACATTTCGCCCTGATTAAGGCAGATACCTCTCACTTTAGTTAGATATAGTATACATCAAGGGGAAACAAAAGTCCAGCAATTTTACACAATTGCTGGACTTTTTTGATGAAAATTTTGTTTGGTTTCCACAGGGAATGACTGGAAATGTCGAGAAAACATACAAAATGTAGACTATTTGTTCAGAAAATATTTCGGCGAATCATATCGAGCGCAGTGGATGCCGCCTGCATGCGCACGCGGTCGCGGCCGTTGGTGGACTTCATCTTGCGGGTGAAGTGCTGGCCCTTACACCAGATGCTGATATACACCAGTCCAACCGGCTTGTCATCCGTGCCGCCGCCCGGTCCGGCTACGCCCGTAATGCCCACGCCGACATCTGCGCCGAGCGCCTTCGCCACGCCCTCGGCCATCTGCTCGGCTACCTCGGGCGATACCGCGCCGACCGTGTCGAGCGTCTCTTTTTTCACGCCCAGCACCTTCATTTTCACTTCGTTGGCGTACGAGCATATGCCGCCCAGGTAGTAATCCGAGCAGCCGGGTACATCGGTGATGCGCTTGCTCAGCAGGCCGCCCGTGCAGCTCTCCGCCACAGCGAGGGTCATGCCGCGCGCGCGAAGTCCGTCGCCCACGACCTGCTCCAGCGAGTCCACGTCCACGCCGTACACGTCATCGCCCAGCAGGCCGCAGATTTTCTCCACGACCGGCTCAAGCAGCTTTTCGCACTCCTCCGGGGTGTCCGCTTTGGCGGTCACGCGCGCAAAGCACTCCGAGGTTTTGGCGTAGGGCGCGATGGTCGGATTGGTGCTTTCCGCCATCATATCGTGCAGAATGGTTTCCATGTTGCTTTCGCCCAGACCGAACACGCGGACGTTGCGCGAGACGATGCAGCCGCCCGCGAGCTTATAGAGATAGGGCATCGCACATTCCTTCCACATCGGATTGCACTCGCGCGGCGGGCCGGGCAGCATGAGAACGTGCTTGCCGTAGGCTTCAAACGCACAGCCGGGCGCAGTGCCCCATTCGTTGACAAATACCGTGCAGCCTTCGGGCAGCCACGCCTGCTTTTCGTTGTTTGGGGTCATTTCGCGGCCGATGGTCTGGAAAAAGCCCTTGATACGGTCGAGCGAGGGCTGATGCAGCGCCATTTTGCGGCCGAACACGGTCGCAAGCGTCTCCTTGGTCAGGTCGTCGAGCGTGGGGCCAAGGCCGCCGGTCGTGATGATGATGTCCGCACGGTCGCGCGCGGTTTCGATGACGTGGCGCAGGCGGGCTGGGTTGTCACCCACGACGGTCTGGTAAAATACGTTGATGCCAAGCTCGCTCAGGCCCTGCGAGATGACCTGCGCATCCGTGTTGACAATGTCGCCCAGCAGGATTTCGGTGCCGACGGCAATGAGTTCTGCGTTCATAATTGCGTTCCTCCCAATGGTTTAATTGCTTGGCTGCCCTGACAGCCCCTTGGGGCGGCAGCGGTCTTGTCTGTTCGCGGGCGCAGCCGGGCGGTTTGTGGAAACCGTCACACGCTTTTGCGCGCGCAGCGCGCCCTTATTTGCGGCAGCAAATTGGGTGTTTCGGTGCATTCGTGCGGTGGCGGCACATACCCAAAGGGAAAGGGGATGATTCGCAAGAAGGGGGAAAACCGCAGGTTGTCGCCTTCTTGTGCGCCTGCCGCGCGTAGCGGCGCCGTTCCCGTCGCCCGCAGGCGGCGTTAGCTTAGTGTTTATGGTAAGTGAATAATCTCTACGCCCGCGACAGCCTCATCGACCAGCGCATCCACATCCAGATGGCTCTCCGCTTCGAGGATTTTGGGCATTTTGGGCTTGGTGTTCGGGTGCTTGGGGGTGAACACCGTGCAGCAGTCCTCGTAGGGCAGAATAGAGGTTTCAAATGTGTCGATTTTACGGGCGATGGTGACAATTTCCTCCTTGTCCATGCCGATGCACGGCCGGAAGATGGGCAGCTCGCATACCGCGCCGGTCACGCCCATGGCGGGCATGGTCTGGCTGGCGACCTGACCGAGCGATTCGCCGGTAATCAGCGCGCCGCAGCCGTATTCTACCGCTACGCGCTCGGCAATGCGCATCATAAAACGCCGCATGATGAGCGTGAACAGCTCTTCGTGGCACTTTTCGCGGATTTCCTCCTGAATCTTGGTGAACGGCACGACCATGACGCTCATGCGGCCACACCATGCGGTCAGCTTACGGCCCAGCTCGAGCACCTTTTCCTTGGCGCGCTCGGAGGTATAGGGATAGCTGAAAAAGTGCACGCCGACCAGCTCCAAACCGCGTTTTGCCATCATCCAGCCTGCGACCGGACTGTCAATGCCGCCCGAAAGCAGCAGCGCCGCGCGCCCGTTCGAGCCGATGGGCATGCCGCCCGCGCCCGGCTCGGGGCCTGCGTGCACAAAGGCGTACTTTTCACGGATTTCGACGTGTACGGTCAGGTCGGGGCCGTGCATGTAAGGGCGAACCTCCGGAAAGCGGTCGGCCAGCTCACCGCCGACGTGCTGGCTGATTTCGGTCGAGGTCATGGGGAACTTTTTATCTCCGCGCTTGGTCTCGACTTTGAAGGTCTTTGCCTGTGCAAAGCGCGGCGCAAGATAGCTTTGCGCAGTGTCGATGACGCTTTCGAGCGTCTTTTCCGGGCAGACTGCCGCACGCGAGATGGTTGCAAAGCCGAACACATGGCGCGCGCAGTCCATGACCGCGTCTGCGTCTGCGTTCTCGGGCACTTCGACGTACACGACCGACTGGCGCATCGTGATATTGCAGTCCGCCACGTGCTTCATGCGGCGGGACAGGTTTTTGAGCAGGCGGTCTTCAAAGGTTTTGCGGTTGAGTCCCTTCAGGACAATCTCTCCGCACTTGAGCAGCAATACTTCTTTCATAACGTCTCCTTTATAATAAGGTTATCGAACCAACATCTTCCGGCCTTTTTGCACAGCAGCAATAAAAGCGTCCACGTCTTGTGTGGTATTGGACGGGCAGAAGGACACACGCAGCGCGCTGTCCGTGCGTGTTTTGGGCAGACCAAGCGCTTTCAAAACGCCGCTCTGCTTGCCCTTGGAGCAGGCCGAGCCGCTTGAAACATAGACCTCGTCGCTCTCCAGCACGCGCAGCATGACCTCGCTTTTGCAGCCGGGGAGGGACAGGTTGACCACATGCGGGATGTCCCCCGCGCCGTTGAAGGCTGCATCCGGCAGCTGCGCCGCAACCTGTTCCCGCAGATAGGCAGCAAGGCTTTGCACATGCTGAAAATCTTCGTCAAAGTGCACCATGCGGATTTCACATGCCTTGGCAAAAGCTGCGATGTTCGGCAGCGGCTCGGTGCCCGGACGCATGCCCTTTTCCTGTCCGCCACCGAACATGAGGGGCGGCAAGCGCAGGCCTTTTTTGACATACAGTGCGCCGATGCCCTTTGGCGCGCCGATTTTGTGGCCGGACACGCTCATCAAATCGCAGTTCCACTTCTTGGGCGTGAGCTTGACCCGTGCAAGCCCTTGCACTGCGTCGATGTGGAACAGTGCGCGCGGCGCTTTGGCTTTGAGCAGTGCGCCGAGTTCGGCGACCGGCTGCACCGTGCCGATCTCGTTGTTGACCAATTGGCAGGACAGCAGCACCGTGTCCTCGGTCAGCGCGTTTTCAAGCGCGTCGGGTGTTATGTGCCCGGTCTCGTTCGGCGCGAGAAACACCACGTCAAAGCCTTCGGCAGCAAGCTGCTTGCAGGTGTTGAGCGTCGCCGCGTGTTCGATTTCGGTGGTGATGATGCGCCCCTTCTGATGGCGGTTTAAGTGCGCGGCGCCGCGCAGACTGATGTTCGTGCTCTCTGTGCCGCAGGAGGTGAAATATGTCTCCTCCGGCAGGCAGCCGAGCGCGGAAGCCACCGCTTTCCGACTGTTCTCCAGCAGATGCGAGGCATCTATTCCCATTTTATGCAGGCTCGACGGGTTGCCGAAGCAGGTGCGCATGGCGTGCATGGCTGCCTCGGCTGCTTCGGGCAGTACTGCCGTCGTTGCCGCATTGTCCAGATAGTGCATGTCCTTCCAGTCTCCTTTTATCCATTACACGGATATTTTACAACGGCCCAGGGGCTTTTACAAGTCAAAAGGCGCAAATCAGGATTGAAAAGCGCGCACTGCTATGCTATACTTTAGCTGTATGACATGCTGAAAGCATGTCCGAGAGCAGAAAGGAAGGAAATCCTATGCCAGGTAAGGTAATTCTCGGCGCCCAGTGGGGCGACGAAGGCAAGGGCAAGTTTATTGATATTTTCGCGGGCAAAGCTGACTTGGTTGTCCGCAGTCAGGGCGGCAATAATGCCGGCCACACGGTCGTGGCAAACGGTGTCAAATACAAGCTGCAGCTCATTCCTTCGGGCATTTTGTATCCGGACTGCACAAATGTGATAGGTCCGGGCGTGGTGGTCAACCCCAAGGCCGTGCTGGGCGAAATCGACGGCCTGCACGAAAAGGGCGTTTCGACCGACAAGCTGCACATCGACGCGCGCTGCCACTGTATCCTGCCGTGGCATCTCGAGCTGGACGCACTGAGCGAGGCGGAAAAGGCCAAGGAAGGCACTGCCATCGGTACAACCAAGAAAGGCATTGGACCCACTTACATGGATAAGTCCGAGCGCAGCGGTGTGCGTATGCATGATTTTGTCGACGCAAAGCGCTTTGAAACCGTCATCCGCGAGGCGTGCGCACACAAGAATCGCGTCATCACGGGCGTGTACGGGGGCGAGGCTATCGACGCGGATGCGGTCATCGCGGAGTACCGCGAGTATGCCGACCGGCTGCGTCCCTATGTGTGCGACACCTCCATCCTGACCTGGAACGCGGTCAAGGAGGGCAAGGAAGTGCTGTTCGAGGGCGCGCAGGGCACACTGCTCGATCTGGATATGGGTACTTATCCGTTCGTTACCTCCTCGCATCCGGTGGCGGGCGGCTGCTGCATCGGTTCGGGCGTTGGTCCGACGGCTATCGACAGCATCATGGGCATCTTTAAGTCGTATACCACCCGCGTGGGCGAAGGCCCGTTCCCGACCGAGCTGTTCGACGACACGGGCGACTATATCCGCAATGCCGGCGGTGAGTTCGGCACGGTCACCGGACGTCCGCGCCGCACCGGCTGGTTTGACGCGGTAGTTGCGCGCTATGCCGTGCGCGTCAACGGCCTGACTGAGGTCGTTATCAACAAGATCGACCCGCTGCGCGGTCTGCCCAAACTCAAGGTCTGTGTGGCCTACAAGCTGAAAAACGGCCAGACCGTCACGGAGTTTCCGGCAAACTTCATGGATCTGGTGGACTGCGAGCCGGTTTACGAAGAATTCCCCGGCTTTGACGAGGATATCACGGGCTGCCGCTCGTTTGGCGAACTGCCGCAGACGGTGCAGAACTATATCCGAGAGCTTGAGCGCATCATTGACTGCCCGATCACCATGCTGGGTGTCGGTCCGGCGCGCGATCAGGTGATGACCATTAAGTAACGCAGAAAAGGCGCAAAGCGACTGCTTTGCGCCCTTTATTCTTTTGCTGATGAAAAGGAGAGAACACATGACTCTGACGACCGAACGATTGACGCTGCGCCCCTTCCGAGAGGACGACGCAGAGGGGCTTTATGCCTATTCCAAGGATGAAGCAGTTGGTCGGAATGCAGGCTGGAAGCCGCATGAGAGTCTGCTCGAGTCGAGCGATATCCTGCATCTGGTTTTTCTGAACCAGTCGAGCGTATGGGCAATCGAGCGTCGGGAGGATCGTCGGCTGATGGGATCGATCGGACTGATTACCGATTCGACGCGGCAATACGGTTCGGCGCGCTCACTCGGTTATTCGTTGGGCGTGGATTACTGGGGACAGGGTTACATGACCGAGGCTGTGCGTGCAGCGCTGCGCTTCGGCTTTGGGCAGATGGGGATGGATCTCATCAGCGCAACCTGTTATCCGGACAACCCCGCTTCGCGTCGTGTGCTGGAAAAATGCGGGTTCCAATATGAGGGAACACTGCACCGCGCGGAGCTGCTGTACAACGGACAGATAAAGGATCATCTATGCTTTTATCTGCCGCATGAAATTGCGGAAAATCTGGACTGGTATGCGGAAAAATAAAAATTTTCCTTACATTTTCCTGTAAAATGTGCTATAATTATCCTATCAGGGAGCAGCGGGCGGCAGCGTGTAAACGCTGCCTGCCGTCGCGTTTCGGCACAGTAAGGAGGAGTACCATGTATCATACCGGGGAATTTATCGTTTACGGAACCAGCGGCGTCTGCCGGGTGGAGGCGGTCGGTAAACCGCCTTTCGATACGGAGGAGGATAAGCCGTATTACACGCTCGTACCCGTTTCCGGAACGGAAACCATTTATGTCCCGGTTGATTCATCGGTGTTTACGCGGCCGGTCATTTCGCGTGCACAGGCGGAGCAGTTGATTCAGACCATTCCGACCATCGAGGCGGATGGATTTACTTCGCACAGCATGCGCATGTCCAGTGAACATTATCAGGAGGTGCTGCAGAGCCATGACTGCCGGGAGCTGGTGCAGCTGATTAAGGCGGTTTACGCGAAATCCCGCCGCAATGGGCGCAGGGTCAGTCAGGTTGACCAGCGCTACCGCAAGCGCGCGGAGGATTTGCTGCATGGAGAGCTGGCGGTGGCGCTGGGCATTCCGCTCGGTGAAGTGCAGCCGTATATTGCGCATACCATTGCGCAGTATAAAAAGCAAGCGAAAAAGGCTTAACAAAAGAGGGGCGCGGACCAAATCCGCGTCCCTCTTTTGACCTTTTGAGCGGGTTTTTCTACTTTTCCAGCGGTTTTTCATACTGCTTGACGCGGTCGGAATCGGTCAGACCGCTTGTGGTCGGGTCGTTGAGCGCGTTCCAGACGTTGGACGCGACCAGGAACAGGCAGTACGGGTTGGTCAGGGCCTGCCTGACAACATCCCATACTGCGCCCCAACTGGTCATATCCGCGGCGGTCAGACCGGCATAGGCCAGTACGGTAGCGCATATGCCCAGTAAGAGCTGCACCCAGAACACCGGGTTTTTGATGCGGACACGCAGATTCATGGACGAAAACCTCCTTTCCTCAACGCGGGCCGCCGCCGGCGGGGAAGCGGCCTCTCATAGACACCGCGTGCAGCGCCGCTTTTTGACCACAAAAGGGCAAACGGCGCGCCGGCGGCTGCTATCATAATATGAAAGGGCGGGTGTAAATGCCTGTGGTGCGTTATGACCGCATAACCAAGGAAACAGTTCAGAAAAACCGTTTTTTGTTTACCTTGCGGACAGTTCGTGCTATACTATATAAAGAGTTTTTATGTTTGGGGGAAATTATTTGAATACCATTCCCGATTGTATGTTTCACTCCCGCAGTCTGGCCTGTAAAGCGCCGTATGGCGCGGTGCCCGCCGGACAGACGGTTGAGTTTTCCACCTATCCCAAGCGTGAACACGGCACCGAGCATATCACCCTATGGGTGGAGGAGGACGGTAAGGAACCGGAGGCGTTCCCGATGCGATGGTATGGCCTTGTCGGTGCGCGCGACCACTATACCACCAGCTTTACACCGCCGCATCCGGGTCTGTACTGGTACTATTTCACCGTGGACACTGCGGACGGTCCACGCTACTGTGCACGCGGCTATGCCGGGCGCGCAGAGATTATCGATACGCTGGGTGATAAATATCAGCTGACCGTATACGACCCCAACTATCAGCCGCCGCGCTGGTTCGGACGGGGCATCACCTACAATATCTTCCCCGACCGCTTCTGCCGGGATAAAATGCCCGTCCAGCCGGAAGGAGAAGGGATTGCGCCGCGTGTGCTGCACGAAAACTGGGACGATATCCCGGTTTATCGGCCGAATGAGAACGGCGAGATTCTCAATAATGACTTTTTCGGCGGTACGCTGCGCGGGGTCATCAGCAAGCTGGACTATCTGGAAAGCCTGCATGTGACCACGATTTATTTCAATCCGATGTTTCAGGCGTATTCCAACCATCGCTATGACACGGGCGATTACAAGCGTATCGACCCGCTGTTCGGCAGCGAGGAGGATTTCCGCAGGCTGTGTGAGCAAGCCGCCGCGCGCGGCATGCGCGTTGTGCTGGACGGCGTGTTCAACCACACCGGCTATGACAGCCGCTATTTTAACGCACGCGGACGATACAACAGTGTCGGTGCGCACCAGTCCAAGGACTCGCCCTATTATCGTTGGTACGATTTTCAGGAGTGGCCGGACAAATACGGCTCGTGGTGGGGCATCTATACCCTGCCGCAGGTGCGTGAGATGGACGAAAGCTATCTCGACTATATCATCGAGAGCGAGGACAGCGTCGTGCGCCGCTGGCTGCGGCTGGGCGCGTCCGGCTGGCGGCTGGATGTGGCAGACGAGCTGCCTGACGCCTTCATTCAAAAACTCAACGCCGCGGCCAAGCGGGAAAAGCCGGATGCGCTGGTCATCGGTGAGGTTTGGGAGGATGCATCCAATAAAATCGCCTATTCCGAGCGCCGTAAGTATTTTCAGGGCGGCGAGCTGGACAGCGTAATGAATTATCCGCTGCGCGACGCGATTTTGTCGTTCCTAAACGGCGGCACAGCTGAACATTTCGCGGAAACCATGGAATGCATCCGTGAAAATTATCCGCGCGATGTGTTTTATAACCTGATGAACGTCATCGGCACGCATGATACGGCGCGTGCGCTGACTCTGCTGGGCGTATCCGATGAGGAATGGAAGATGGACCGCGACGGACGCGCGCAGTATGAGCTGCCGCCCGACCGGCTGGCAAATGCGCTGCGCAAGCTGCGTCTGGCGGCGGTCATTCAGTTTACCATGCCGGGTTCGCCCACCATCTATTATGGCGATGAGGCCGGAAGGCAGGGGTTTGAGGACCCGTTCAACCGCCGGACCTATCCGTGGGGACAGGAGGACCGCGAGCTGCTCGCGTTCTACCGCCGCCTGTGCGCGCTGCGCGCGGACAGTCACACGCTGGCGGATGGGGAACTGCATTTTGTGCGCTGCCACGGCGCGCTGCTGCAATATGAGCGCGTGAGCGAAACCTCCCGCCTGATGATAGTCATCAATCGCGGTCATCATCATATCCGTACCTGTGTGGAGGCCGTTTACGCAGTGGATATGATGAGCGGAGAGGGCTTTGAGGATGCGGACAGTCATGGCGTGCACATCTCGGTGCCGCCTGAGACCGCCTATGTACTGCGCTGCTTTGGCACGCCGTAGAAAAGAGGGATAACATAATGAATATGCGGGAAAAACAGCTTTCGCATCGGTATTTTTTTGAAGGGAAAATCATGAAGGCGCGGCTGGACGAGGCTCTGCTCCCCAACGGCAAGACCGCGCTGCGCGAGGTGTGTGAGCATGTCGGCGGCGTAGGCGTGCTGCCTATCGACCGGAACGGCAACGTGCTTCTGGTGCGGCAGTTCCGCTATCCGTATGATACAGAGATGCTGGAAATCCCGGCGGGCAAGCTGGATCACGGCGAAGGGGAGAGCATTGCCGACTGCGGTGCGCGTGAGCTGAAGGAGGAAACCGGCTGCACGGCGGCGCGCATGGTGCCGCTCGGCTGCGTCTATCCGTCCCCCGGTTTTCTGACCGAGGTCGTGCATTTGTTTGCCGCGCTCGACCTGACCGACGGCGAAATGCAGCCGGATGAGGATGAATTTGTTGAACTGGTGCGGCTGCCGCTGGCCGAGGTGGAGGCCATGGTCGAACGCGACGAGATTCGCGACGCCAAGACGGTGGTTGCGCTGTACCGTGCCAAGCTCAAGGGACTGTATTAACCGGAAACAGTTCCCGTTCCTCTTTTGGGAAGGAGGCAATTATGGAGAAGAAAAAAATTCTGGTCGTTGAGGATGAAAAGGCAATCGCGGACATTCTGGTGTTTAACCTTCAACGCGAGGGATATGACACGCTGGTCGCCTATGACGGCGCGGATGGTTTGCGTGCCGCGCTGGATCAGACGCCTGATTTGATTTTACTGGACGTGATGCTGCCCTCGATGGACGGTTTTGAAGTGCTGGGGCATATCCGCGAAAAGCAGGATACCCCGATCATCATGCTGACCGCCCGCGAGGAGGAGACTGACAAGGTGCTCGGCCTGGAGTTGGGCGCAGATGACTATATCACCAAGCCGTTTTCCATGCGCGAGCTGATGGCGCGCGTCAAGGCGAACATGCGGCGTACGCTGTCCGGCGAGGAGCGGGAAAAGCCTGTCGTACCGTCGGGCGGCGGCCTTCGCATTTCACGCGACAACGGCATGGTGTACAAAAACGGGCGGGCGCTCGAGCTGTCCGCGCGCGAGTTTGACATTCTGTGTTTCCTGTCCGCGTCTCCCGGCCGCGTGTTCTCGCGCGAGGAGCTGATGGAGCAGGTATGGGGCTACGACTATTACGGCGATCTGCGCGCAGTCGATGTGGCGATTCGCCGCCTGCGCGAAAAGGTCGAGGACCAGCCCGCCAGTCCGCGCTACATCATGACCAAGCGCGGCATGGGCTATTATTTCAGCGGCGAATGACGAATGAATCCGTGCATTGCGCACGGAATACAGAGAAAAACGGCGCGGCTGCGCTCCGCACGCCGGAGGTGTTTGTTTGTTTCGTTCCTTACACATGAAGCTGGTGCTGATTCTGGTGCTCATGATCATATCGGTCATGGCAGTGGTTGGTACGTTCCTCATCAACAGTGTCAACACGTTTTATCTGGACAGCTTCTATGAGCAAATGCAGAACGTGTTCAACCAGTCGAGCACGATGGATTCCCTCAAGGACGCGGCGGCCGAGCAGGGTGCGCCCGGCTTGCAAACCGTCATTGAGGCGCGGGAAAGCGCACTGGGAATCGACGATTACCGCAACTACTATATTCTGGATGCCGAGGGACGGTATCTGGAAGGCTCCAACCCGAACATCACGCTGACCCGGACGAGCAACATCGTCGCCGCGATGGCCGGCGAGCTTGGCGCACGCTCGTCCGTGTCCGACAGCATGATGGATATTGCCGTGCCCATCGACAAGGACGGGGACGGCGGCGTGGACTATATCGTGTACATTACGGATGATAAAAGCGAAATTTCCGACCTGTCATGGCGCTTTTTCCAGATTGTCATGCAGGCAATGATGTTCGGCCTGCTCGCGGCGATTCTGCTGTCCTTTTTGCTCAGTAAAACCATCACCACCCCGATTGAACGCATCACCGAGGGTGCGCGGTCGGTTGCGGAGGGTAATTTCGATCAGGATTTGGGCGTGCAGTCGTCCGACGAAATCGGTGAGCTGACGCGCTCGTTCAACTACATGGCGCGGCGGCTCAAAAGCACGGTGGGCGAGGTGCAGGGCGAACGCGACAAGCTGAGCACCCTGTTCCTGCATATGACGGATGGCGTTGCCGCATTTACGACCGAGGGGCGGCTCATCCACATGAACCCGGCAACCGAAAATCTGCTGGGCGTGCGCATGGAGGATCATCTGACCTTCGACGAGATGTTTGCCGATCTGGACATGCCCAATTCGGATGAGACGGCCATGCGCAGCTTTCTGACCAGCGAAATCACGCGGCGCGACCGTGTGCTGTCGGTCACGCTCGCGCCGTATGGTGCGCTCGACGGGGAGGGCGGTGTAATCGCGGTCATTCACGATATCACTGAGCAGCGCCGTTTGGATGATGCACGGCGCGAATTTGTCGCCAATGTGTCGCATGAGCTGCGCACACCGCTGACCAACATCCGTTCCTATACCGAAACCCTGCTGGATGCCGCGGGAGATATTCCGATTGACACGGAAAAGCAGTTTTTGGGCGTTATTTCGAGTGAGTCCGAGCGCATGGCGCGCATCGTGACCGATCTTCTGACGCTGTCCAAGCTGGACTACGGCCGCATGGAGCTGCGCATGACGCGCTTTTCGCTGTCCGAGCTGCTCAAAAAGGTAGCCAACGCCATGAAGCTGACCGCACAGAATAACGGCCATGAGATGATTGTGGACGCACCGGATACGCTGCCGTCCATCGTCGGCGACCGTGAGCGCATCGAGCAGGTGGTGGTCAATATCCTGTCCAACGCGGTCAAATATACGCCGTCGGGCGGGCATATTCGTCTGTCGGCCTGTGTGCCGGCGGAAAACCGCGTGCGCATCACGGTGCAGGATGACGGCGTGGGGATTCCGGCCGCTGATGTGCCGCGTCTGTTTGAGCGCTTTTATCGTGTGGACAAGGCGCGCAGCCGCGCCGCTGGCGGCACGGGTCTCGGCTTGGCGATAGCCAAGGAGATTGTCGAACAGCATGAGGGCAAGATTGCGCTGGCCAGTGAGTACGGCAAAGGCACGACGGTCACTATTACACTGCCGACCAACCTGACCCCGAACAGGGAGGAGGGGCCGGTATGAGAGGCGCGCAGCGTTCGGTCAAAAACACGGCGAAAAATGTGTCGCTGATTGTGCTGGTGGTGCTGCTTTTGACGCTGTGCGCCGCCAATTGGCTGACCGGGCTGAATGTGGCTCAGATGCCGGCGGACAGCCTCATGCGGCGTGCGCACGACCATCTGTTTGGCGGTGCGGTGGGCTATGAGCTGCGCTCGTCAGGCGTAGCCGCAGCTGAACCGGTGCAGCTTGCGCTGACAGTAGACGGGCAGCTGTACGGTGTGCAGTATAACGTGACGGATATTGATGCGGCGGTCGCCGCTGTGCGCGACCTGTGGGCGCAGGTGCTGACGGGCGGTGAGTTGGTCCCTGCCGGAGAAGATGAGCTGAACGCTGCACTGCGCGCAGGCGACTGTGCGGAATTGCGCTATCACGGCGCGATTCCGCTGGGCGCGGTCGCGGGCTGGATGGGCGGCACATGGAAGGACGGCAGCGAGACGTATGTGGAGACGCTGATCTATGCGGCGGGCGCAGAGCGTCTGTTTGTGCGCACTTCGGACGGCGCGTTGTATGCGGCTGCGGCAAAAACGGACAAAAACGTGCTGGAAAGCGCGCAGGATGCTTTCCGCGGCCTGCCCTGTAAGTTTTCGGGCGAGGCGTATGCGGTGTATCCGGAAACGCTGCTGTTTGACAGCGAAGCGCTGGCCCTTCCGCTGCTGAACAACGAGCAAATCGACCTGTTTTCCACGCAGAACGGCACCGGATTGGAAGAATTACTGCAAGCGTTCGGATTTACGGCATATGCGGATTTTTATGCTGAGCAAAACGATCAGGTGCGTGTGTTCGTTGATAATGTCAGCACGCTGCGCGTGAGCGCAGCAGGCTTGCTGCAGTATGCGGCCTCTGCGGAAAATACCGCAGTGCGCGCGTATGAAGAGGGCGAGGTCAGCGGTCAGTCCGCGATTGACGCGCAGATGGACTGCGCCCGACTGATTCTGGATGCGGCGCTGCGCGTAGGCGAGACGAATACCCATGCGTCCCTGTATGCGGTCGGACAGGAAAACGGACAGACGATACTGGTCTTTTTGCAGATGTACGGCGGTGTGCCGGTGCTGGGTGAGAATGATTTTGCCACCTTTGTGTTTGATGGCGGCGCGCTGGTTTCCGCAACGGTCCGCCTGCAGCGTTTTGCTGCGCAGGATACAAGCCGTATCGTCCTGCCCGCGAGACAGGCGGCTGCGGGCGCGATGGGAGAGGCGAGCGGTCTGATGGTCGCGTACCGCGCACAGGAGGAAGGGACATACGTCCCTGCACGTTTCTATCTGAAAAGCGCAGATTGACGGGAGGTGAGGCTGCTTGCAATGGGATAAAGTAAAGAATGTGCTGATCGTCATTCTGCTGGTGGTCAACCTGTTTCTTATCGGCAACTTCGGCGCCAAAATATGGCAGAATTATCAGAGAAGCGAAGAATTGGAGGCCGATCTGCGCACGCTGACGCAGGAATACGGCAGGCAGCTGGATGACAGTTTCCGGCTGCCCAAGGACAAAGTGCTGCCGATACTGTCAATTGACCGAAGCCGCACGGATGAGGAAACGGTGGCACAGGCGATGCTGGGCGAAGCGGTCGAGCGGACCGAGCAGGAGGACGGCACTGTGCTGTTCCAAAGCGACAGCGGCAAGGTCGAGTGGCACGCGGACGGTACGGTACAAGCGGAATGCACGACCGGTGAGGCCGCGCCGGAGGATGCCTCGGCGGCCCTGCGCCTGGCGCGGCGGCTGCTTTCCGACTGGGGCCTGCAGGCGGAGGACGAATCGCTGCACGCAGATGGCCTGACGGTCACGATGACCGGTACGGTTGCGGGGCAGCCGGTACACAACCGCCGGTTAACGCTGCAATTTGATGAGGACGGCGGCGTTGCTTTAACCGGTTTGTGGAGCTTTGGCACACCGTATACCACCGTGCAGGGCAGCGGCGTATCCTGCAATGCGGCGGATGCTTTGCTGGAATTTGCCGCGCGCGCGCAGGAGGTTGGGAGGATTGACTCGATGACGGCCGGCTATCGTATGGAGATGGACAGCAATCGCCGACTGCAGCTTACGCCGACTTGGAAGATTTCGACGGATTCTGGTGAATATTTGGTGGATTGTGCCAAAAAAACGATTGTAGACCAGGAAAATTGAAAAAAAACTTTCCTTTATCGAAAATTGTGGTACAATAGATTGGTGAGAAAATTTGCGGGTGCACGCATGTGTGCGCCCGGTCATAGAATACAGTAGCAAGACAGTTCACGCGGCGGTTACGCGTATTGCAACAGTGAGGAGTAGGTAGGTTTGACCAAATATGTAATCAACGGCGGTAAAACGCTCAATGGAGAGGTCACGATCTCCGGCGCAAAGAACGCGGCGGTTGCGATCGTCCCGGCAGCGCTGCTGGCGGACGGCCCGGTTCGCATTGAGAATGTGCCCAAGATTATTGATGTGACGCTGCAGCTGGAGATCATGCGCGAATTGGGCGCGCAGATTCGGCTGCTCAACGCAACAACGGTGGAAATCCAGAATACACAGCATCCCAGCCTGAAGCCGCATGAGCTGGAGCGCAAGCTGCGCGCTTCGTATTATTTGCTCGGCGTGCTGCTGGGTAAATACGGCTATGCCGAAGTCGCCATGCCGGGCGGCTGTAACTTCGGTGGCGTGCGTCCGATCGACCAGCATATCAAGGGCTTTGAAGCGCTGGGCGCCAGAGTGACGCTGCCCAAGGGCGGATACATTCGTGCCGAGGCACCCGAAGAGGGGCTGCACGGTGCACATATCTATTTCGATGTGGTGTCGGTCGGCGCGACCATGAACATCATGCTCGCAGCAGTGCTGGCCAAGGGCCAGACTGTCATGGAAAACTGCGCCAAGGAGCCGCATATCGTCGACTTGGCCAATTTCCTTAACGCGATGGGTGCGAACGTTAAGGGTGCAGGTACGGACGTCATCAAAATTCGCGGCGTCGAGCGTCTGCACGGAGGCACCTATTCCATCATCCCCGATCAGATCGAAGCCGGTACGTTCATGGCGGCGGTTGCAGCCTGCGGCGGTTCGGTGCTGGTTAAGAACGTTATCCCGAAGCACCTCGAATGCATCACGGCAAAGCTCAAGGAGATGAACGTCGAGGTCACCGAGTTTGACGACGCGGTGCTGGTGCGCCGCGAGGGTCGCCTGACCAAGACCAACATCAAGACCATGCCTTATCCGGGCTTCCCGACTGATATGCAGCCGCAGATGACCACTGCACTGTGCCTTGCCGAAGGTACGAGCATCGTCACCGAGGGCGTGTGGGACAGCCGTTACCGTTATACCGAAGAGCTGGCGCGCATGGGTGCGAACATCCATGTCGACGGAAAGATTGCGGTTATTGAGGGTGTAGAAGAATTTAAGGGCGCACCGGTGCGCGCGCACGACCTGCGCGCGGGCGCGGCCATGGTTATCGCGGGTCTTGCGGCCAAGGGCGTGACCGAGGTTGAGCAGGTGCAGAACATTGAACGCGGCTATGAGACGCTGGTGGAAAAATTCGTGGCGTTGGGTGCGGATATGTACCGCTCCGAAATCCCGGATTCCATGGGTGCGGCTGAGCGCGCGTAAAAAAGGAACACAAACAGCGGAGGGGGCAACCTCTCCGCTGTTTTGGAAAGTAAAGGAGTTTCAGCATTGGCGGAGCGGTATTATTTCAGTATTGCAAGCGGGTCGACGGGCAACTGCGGCTTGTACATGGCGGACGGGACGGCGATTCTGATTGATTTGGGCGTTTCTCTGCGCAAGATAACCACGGCATTGGCTGAGCTGGGCCTTGGACTTACAGACGTTTCCGCCGTGTTGCTTACGCATGAGCATATCGACCATGTCAAGGGCCTGCCGATGTTTTTGAAAAAGGCGAAAGCGCCGGTGTTTGCCTCGCGCGGCACGGCTGAAGCATTGGCGGCAAAAGACCCGTCTTGCGCCGACCGCTTAAACGAATTTGACAGCGGTGAGGGCTTCTGGGTGCGCAATGTGGATATTGCAACCTTTGCCACGCCGCACGATGCGGCGGAGAGCGTCGGATACATACTCGAACACGGCAACCATCGTTTCGGTTTTGCCACCGATTTGGGCTTTGTGCCGCGCGAAGCGGCGGAATTACTGCGCGGCTGCGAGACGGTCGTGCTGGAGAGCAACCATGACCCGCATATGCTGCAGGCAGGACCATATCCGTATCCGCTCAAAATGCGTGTGGCCGGACCGGCGGGCCATCTGTCCAATCCGGACTGCGCAGTGTTTGCAGCTGATTTGGTGCGGCACGGCACGCGCAATCTGGTGCTGGCGCATCTGAGTGAAAAGAACAACATGCCGGCGCTTGCGCTGCAGCAGACGGTCAGCGCGCTGCACGGCCTGCCGGACTGCACGGTGCAGGTTGCGCCGCGGGAGCGCATGGAAACACCGGTTGTGTTTGGGGAGGAAGCAGTATGCTCTCTGTCCGGCTGATTTGCGTGGGAAAGCTCGGAGAAAAATTCTGGGCGGACGCTGTGCGCGAATATGTCAAGCGCCTTGGCGCATATTGTAAATTAGAAATTATAGAGCTGCCTGAGCAGCGCTTGCCGCAGACGCCCTCGGAGGGCGAGACCCGGCAGGCGTTGGACAAGGAGGCGGCGCTCATTGAGGACAAAATCCCACAGGGCGCGTCGGTGATTGCGCTGTGTGTGGAGGGCAAGGAAATGTCCTCCGAGCAGCTGGCAGCCTATCTCGGCCGCCTGACCGTGAGCGGTACAAGCCGCCTGTGTCTGGTGATTGGCGGGTCGTGCGGCCTGTCTGACAAAATCAAGACACGGGCTGCGCTGCGGCTTTCCATGTCACCCATGACCTTCCCGCACCACCTTGCGCGCGTGATGGTGCTCGAGCAGTTATACCGCGCGCTGAACATTGCCTCAGGCGGGAAATATCACAAATGAGTCGGAAACAGGATTGCAAAACCCGTTATCCCATCCTTCTGGCGCACGGCTTGGGCGTCACCGAGCGCGGCGGGCTGTATGTGCCGTGGGGCCGCGTGCCGGACGTGCTGCGTGCACATGGCGCGGAGGTCTGCTTCGGCGGGCAGGATGCTTGGGGCAGCATCGAAACCGGCGCGGCGCAGCTGGCCGAAACGGTGCGCAAAATGCTGCGTTTATACGGCTGTGAGCGCGTCAACATTATCGCCCACTCTAAGGGCGGACTGGAAGCGCGGCATCTGATTTCCGCGATGGGATATGGAAAACATGTTGCATCGCTGACGATGCTGTCCACCCCCAACCGCGGTTCGCGTGTGGCGGAGCTGTTGCTGTGTGCGCGGCCGGGCGTTGCGGTCTGGGCGCGCGGCAACGACGCATGGTGGCGGCGCGGCGGAGACCAAAATCCGGACGCGCTGCGTGCGGGCGAGCAGCTCACGCCTGCCTATCTGGAGGAATTTAACCGCACCCATCCGGATGCGAACTGCGTTTATTATCAAAGCTGGGGCGCACGGCTGGGCAAAAACAACACGGATGCTGCAATGCGGCTGACGCATGGCCTATTTTATCCCGCGCACGGCGACAGCGACGGGCTGGTAACACCGCAGTCTGCCCGCTGGGGCCGCTACCGCGGCACGCTGGAGGGCGTCAGCCATCAGCAGCTGGTGGATGCGCAAGGCGTGGAGGGGGGCTTTGATGTACGCGGCTTTTATGTGCGGCTTGTGCAGGAATTGGTATACCAGGGGTTCTGAGACAGCGTGTGCAGAGCTTTTCCATGAAACTTTACAAAAAGCATTTACATTACGCGCGCGATTCGGTAAAATAAAAAGTAAGAGTAAAATAAATAACAGGAGGGGCGCCCCATGATTATCACGATAACGCTCAATGCTGCGCTGGACCGTACTCTGCGAATTGAGCATCCGCTGGTGGTCGGCAAGCTCAATCGTGCAGTATCCAGCCAACTGGAGCCGGGCGGCAAGGGCATCAATGTATCCCGTGCAATTAAGGCCCTTGGCGGCAACAGTGTTGCGCTGGGCTTTTGCGGAGGAACAAACGGCCGTATCGTCAAGGATATGCTGACATCCGGCGATATCCACCATGATTTTGTCGATATTTCGGGCCAGATGCGTGTGAATACGCAGATTATTGACGCGCAAGGCGGGCACACCGAAGTAAATGAACCGGGCAGCAAAATTGAGGACGCGGATTTCCTGCGTCTGCTCGATCGCATGGAAATGTACCTGCATGAGGGGAACATTTTCGTTTTGGCCGGTTCTACACCGCCGGATTTCCCGCTTAAGAATTATCGCAAGCTGTGCAAGCTCATCAAAAAGCGCGGCTGCAAGCTGATTATCGATGCACAGGGCGATTTGCTGCTCGAAGCGCTGAAATGTGAGCCGGACTTTGTTAAGCCGAATATCTTTGAGCTGGCAGAGGCCGTGGGTGACAAGCCCTCCGCCGACCCCGAGGTGGTCGTGATTTCCGCGCGCAAGATGCTTGACATGGGCGCGCGTGCGGTGTGCGTATCGATGAGTCAGGAGGGCGCGGTGCTGGTATCCAAGGACGAGTCCGAGGCGCTCTATGTCAACACCAATCCCAAGATTTACGACGAGGGTTCGGTCGGTACGGGCGATGCGATGGTGGGCGCGATTGCAAACTCGATGAACAACAAACTCAAGTTTGACGAGATGGCGCGCTATGCGGTGGCAACCGCGCGTGCGTGCAGCCGCCTTGCGGGTACGGAAATGGCATCTCTGAAAAAGGTATACGAAGTGTACGAGACCACGCAGGTCTACATACTGTAAGAAAAAGCAAAAGCCGGACGGTTCAGCCGTCCGGCTTTTCGATTTTATCGAGAATTTTTTTGTCCTGCTTATCGCGCGGCACAAAATGCGCGTACAGGTCGGGCCGGTCGGCCTTAGTGCGGCGCAGGCTCATTTCACGCCGCCATGCCTCGATGTTGGCGTGATGGCCGGAGAGCAGTACCTCGGGTACCGCGCGGCCGCGCCAGACCTCCGGACGGGTGTACTGCGGATGCTCGAGCAGTCCGTCCCAGTGGCTTTCTGCGGTGAACGCCTCCTCGTCAGGCAATACGCCCGGCACCATGCGGCACACCGCATCCGCGACCGCCATCGCAGGAATTTCGCCGCCGGTCAACACAAAGTCGCCGATGGAGATTTCCTCATCCACACAGGCGTCGATAAATCTCTGGTCGATGCCCTCGTAATGTCCGCAGACCAGAATAAAGTGTTCGTGTGCGAGCAGTTCGCGCGCCTTTTGCTGGTTAAACGGCCGTCCCTGCGCGGACAGGAACACCGTGTGCACATGTTCACCCGCACACAGCGCTTCATGGCACAGATAGAGTGGCTCGGCCAGCATGACCTGACCGCGGCCGCCGCCATAGGGCGCGTCGTCCGCCTTGTGGTGCTTGTCGAGCGCATAGTCACGGATGTTAGTCGCGCGCACCTCAACCAGCCCCTTTTCCTGCGCGCGGCCGATGATGCTCTCCCGCATGACCGCGTTGATCATTTCGGGAAACAGCGTCATGATATCGATTTTCATTCCAGCAATCCCTCGATGCTTTCGATATAAATCACGCCCGCCTGCATGTCGATCTCCTGTAAAAAGGGCTTTGCAGCAGGCACATAGACCAGACGGCCTTCGGGGGTTTTGATTTCGTACATGTCGTGCGCGGGGTTGGTCGTCAGCACATCGCGCAGCTTGCCGACTTCGCAGTCCGTGCGGCGGTCGTGTACGGTAAAGCCGAGAATATCCTGAATGAACACCAAATCGTCCGGCAGGTCCACGTCCTCCCGATCGAGATGCAGCACGCGGCCGCGCAGCGCCTCGGCAGCCTCGACCGTGTCGATGCCGTTGAGATGCATCAGCACGACATTTTTATGCACCTGCGCTTTTTCCACGTTCACGGGCGTATTCTCGTCCAGATACAGGGTGTCGAAGTCGCAGAGCACCTCGGGACTGTCGCACCAGCTCTGCACCTTCAGGTCGCCGCGCACGCCGTGCGTGCCGACGATTTTTCCGGCCTCTAAAAATTGTTTTGGCATGTTGCCTCCTCCGCTTTCATTGGGGGAATGGCGCGCGGAAAACGCGCGCAGATAACAAAAAATCGCCGCAGCGCGGCGATTTTTATACGGCGTTATTCGACGGAAATCGTATTCCTGTCGATTCAGTCAAGAATGTCGACTGTTACACGCTTGTTTTCACGATTGCCTGCCGCTTTCATGAGTGTGCGGATTTCCTTTGCGATGCGGCCGTGACGACCGATGACGCGGCCCATGTCCCCAGGCGCTACGCGCAGGGAAAAGGTGACATTATCGCCGTCGATCTCCTCGGTGATGGCAATCGCATCCGGCTCGGAAACCAGATTTTTGACAATATAGGTCAATAACTCTTTCATTTCGTTAGCCTCACTCAATTCAGCACACCGGCCTTCTTCAGGATGCCGCGGACCGTATCGGTCGGCTGAGCGCCCTTCTTGATCCACTCCTGAGCACGGTCAGCGTCAACATTGACGGTAGCCGGGTCGGTCAGCGGGTTGTAGGTGCCGATCTCCTCGATGAAACGACCGTCACGCGGGTAACGGGAATCAGCGACAACGATGCGGTAGAACGGAGCCTTCTTCGCGCCCAGACGGCGCAGTCTGATCTTTACCATGGATGATTCACCTCCTCTGAAATAGAAATTGATCTATTGTAAATTTCTTTACAAACAAACGGGGGGTCAGAACGGCAGCTTGAGACCGCCGAGACCGGGGAAACCGCGGCGCTTTTTGCCCTTGCCGCCGCGGGCAAGGCCGGAAAGCTGCTTAGTCATCTTCTGCATGGCCTCGAACTGCTTGAGCAGCTTGTTGACCTGCTCGACCGACAGGCCGCAGCCCGCCGCGATGCGCTTTTTGCGCGAGAAATTGATGATGGAGGGGTTATCCCGCTCCTTGGGGGTCATGGACTGGATAATGGCTTCGGTGTGCGCCATCTGCTTTTCGTCGATTTTGGCACCGGCGAGGGCTTTTGCGTCAATACCCGGCAGCATGCCGAGCATTTCCTCCATCGAGCCCATGTTTTTCATCTGTTGCAGTTGATCGTAAAAGTCGGTCAGCGTCAGCTTTCCGGCCATCATTTTCTTTGCGGTTTCGGCGGCTTGCTTCTGATCGAAGGACTCCTGCGCCTTTTCGATCAGCGTCAGCACGTCGCCCATGCCGAGGATGCGGCTTGCCATGCGGTCGGGATGGAACGGCTCGATGTTATCGAGCTTTTCACCCGTGCCAATGAATTTAATCGGTTTGCCGGTGACCGCCTTGACCGAGAGGGCTGCGCCGCCGCGGGCGTCGCCATCCATCTTGCTCATCAGCACGCCGTCGATGCCGAGCGCCTCGTCAAAGGTCTGCGCAACGGTGACTGCGTCCTGACCGGTCATCGCATCGACAACCAGAATGATTTCGGTGGGTTTGACCTCAGCCTTGATGGTTTTGAGTTCGTCCATCAGCTTTTCGTCGATATGCAGACGGCCTGCGGTGTCAAGGAACACCAAATCAAAGCCGTTTCTGCGAGCGTAGTCCACGCCGTGCTTTGCAATCTCGACCGGGTCGCCCTGTCCTTCATCGAACACCGGGATGTCCAGCTGCTTGCCGACCACCTTTAACTGGTCGATTGCCGCGGGGCGGTATACGTCGCAGGCGACGAGCAGCGGACGCCGCTGCTGCTGCTTGCGCAGAAGCGCGGCGAGCTTGGCGCAGTTGGTGGTTTTGCCCGCGCCCTGAAGTCCTGCCATCATCACGATGGTGGGCGGGTTGGGCGAGATGGTCAGACGGGTGGTCTGGCCGCCCAAAAGCGCGACCAGCTCTTCGTCTACAATTTTGATGACCTGCTGGGTCGGGGACAGACTTTCGAGGATTTCTGCGTCGGTCGCCTTTTCGGTGACCGCCTTGATGAAGTCCTTGGCAACCTTAAAGTTGACGTCGGCCTCGAGGAGCGCCATGCGGATTTCGCGCATCGCTTCCTTGATGTCCGACTCGGTCAGCCGTCCTTTGCTGCGCAGGTGCTTGAATGCGGATGAAATTTTTTCGGTAAGGCCTTCAAATGCCATATTAAGCCTCCTGCCTGAGCTGTTCGAGCAGCGCCGTCATACGGGAGAGAATTTCCTCCGCTTCGCGGCTGTGCAGTTTGTCGGCGTTGAGCGCGGAAAGCAATGCGACCTGACGGGAAAGCTCTTCCGCGCACCGTTCAGTGCCGCCGTAGCGGGCAACCAGACCGAGCTTTTCCTCCATCTCGCGCAGCGCGTGTTCCGCGCGCTTGATGCTGTCGCGCACCCCCTGACGGGTGATGCCCGCGTGCTCGGCAATTTCGGCCAGCGAAAGGTCTTCATTATAATACAGGTCGAACAGTTCGCGCTGTTTTTCCGTGAGCGTCTCGCCGTAAAAGTCGAACAGCAGGCTCATTTCGAGCGGTTTGCCTTTCATCGGCGGGCCTCCCTGAATAGTGTAAAGTGTTTCGCCTTTACATCGAACGTGACTATTCTACCGTATATTTGGCGCGGTGTCAAGGGAAAAATAGGGGAGAACACGAATTTTGTTCACATAATCTTCGTTTGCTTCACACCTTCAATGATGCTATAATAATGCCCATGGAAAAATTTTTCCGGAAATGAGGGAAATCATGCAACAAGTGACGCGGAAAAAGCTGGCCGCAGGGGTGAATCTCACCTGTGTGACCACGCCGAAATTCAAGCGTGCGGTTTTGCGTGCGGTGCTGCTGCTGCCGCTGGGCGGACCGGACGCGGCGCTGCGCGCCTGTCTGCCGCATGTGCTGCGGCGCGGTACAAAGAGCTTGCCCGATCTGCGGGCCATTGGCGCAGAGCTGGACGAGCTGTACGGCGCGCGCATCGAAGCGGTGGTGCGCAAGGAAGGCGAACATTTGGCGGTGGGCTTTTTGTCCGACTGCATTGATGAAAGCTGCGCGCCGGGCGCGGACGGTCTGACCGCTGGGGTCATCCGCCTGCTGGCCGAGCTGCTGTGCGACCCGTATACGCAGGACGGCGTATTCTGTCCGGATTATACGGCGGGCGAACGCGAAAATCTAATCGACCGCATCGCGGCGCAGAAAAACGACCCGCGCGCGTGGGCGCCGCTGCGTCTGACGCAGTTGATGTGTGCGGACGAGGCATACGGACAACCGGTGTATGGCACCAAGGAGCAGGCCGAGAAAATCACCGAGAAAAAGCTGTACGCGGCCTACCGCCGCGCGTTGGACGAAGCGCAGCTCGAGCTGTTTTACTGCGGGCCGCTTGCGCCGGAAACCGTCGGGCAGATGTTTGCGGAAACACCGTTGACGGAGCCGCGCACCGGTGCGGGAGCGCTGCCTGCGACCTGTGTGCTTGCACAGCCCAAAGAAGCGGCGCGAGAAATCATTGAGGAAGAAGCGGTCACGCAGGGCAAGCTGTCGCTTGGTTTCCGCACAGGCGGCGCGAGCCTGACCGGCGGAGACGCGGCCGCTTACTGGATGTTTCAAACGCTGTACGGCGGTTCAACCAGCTCCAAGCTGTTCTTGAACGTGCGTGAAAAGCAGTCGCTCTGCTATTATGCGAGCGCGCAGTTTGTTGCGTCCAAGGGACTGATGCTGGTCAATTCCGGCATTGAAAACGATAAATTCGCGGTCGCGCGGGATGAAATCCTGCGGCAGCTGGATGTCTGCCGAGAAGGGGACATCACGGACGCGGAAATCGACAGCGCGCGCCGCACGCTGTCCGGCGGCTGGCGCGCCATGCTGGACGACCCGCTGACACTTGAGCGGTACTGGATGGGACAGGCCGCGGCGGGTACGCTTACGTCGCCCGAAGAGCGCATCGCGCAGCTCGAGACAGTCGACCGTGCGCGTATTGTCGCCGCGGCGCAGGCTACCGCACTTGACACGGTATATTTTATGAAGGGGGCGGCGCAATGAGCAAGGTTTGGACCGCCCTGCGCGAGCGCGCAGAGGAGCGCACGCTGGAAAACGGCTTGCGTGTGTGCTATCTGCCCAAGGAGGGCTTCGGAAAGACGTTTGCGATCCTCGCAACCAACTTCGGTTCGGTTGATGCGTCCTTCACGTTTGAGGGGACGCGCTATGACACGCCTGCGGGTGTGGCGCATTTTCTCGAGCACAAGATGTTCGAGGACGAGGACGGCAACGCGCTGCAAAAGTTTGCGCGCACGGGGGCCAGCCCCAACGCCTTCACCAGCCACACGATGACGGCTTATCACTTTTCCTGCACCGAGCGGTTTGAGGAAAATTTGGAAATTTTGCTGAAATTCGTGTTTACACCGTATTTCACCGAGGAAAACGTCGCCAAGGAGCGCGGTATCATCGGGCAGGAAATCGGCATGATGGACGACACCCCCGGTTGGCAGCTGTTCTGCGGCGTGCTCGAAGGGCTGTATCGCAGCCATCCGGTGCGCGTGCCGATCGCAGGCAGCGTGGAGAGCATCGCGCGCATCACGCCCGAGGTGCTGTACACCTGTCACCGCGCGTTTTACAGCCCGAAAAACATGGCGCTTATCGTCTGCGGCACGGCGGACTTTGACGAGGTCTGCCGCATGGCGGCGCAGTATTCGCCTGCTGATGCGCCCGAAATCGGGGAGCGGCATTACGGTGAGCGCCGTGAGGCGGTCAGTGAGCTGACGGTCACGCGGCGGATGCCGGTGTCGCGGCCGCAGTTCATGCTGGGCTTTAAGGATACGCCGCTGGAGACGGGCGAGAGTCGTCTGCGCCGTTCGCTGCTGGGTGAGCTGGCGGTGCGCATCCTGTGCGGCGACACTGCGCCGCTGTATGCCGAGCTATATGAAAAACGCTTGATTGGCCGCGATTTCGACACGGATTATACGCTGATTCCGGAGGGCGCAATGGCGCTGCTGGGCGGCGAGAGCCGCGACCCGGAAGCCGCGCGTGCGGCAATCGAGCGGGAAGTTGCGCGTCTGGCACGCGAAGGTGTGGAAAAGCCGCTGTTTGACCGCATGAAAAAGGCGCTTTACGGTCTGCGTCTGCGCGTGCTGGATGTGCCGGAGGCCTATGCACGGCAGGAGGCGACGGCTTTGTTCGCGGGCGAGCACTACGCGGATTTTGCCGCGCTGTTCGACACCCTCGCACCTGAGGATGTGCAGGCGGTATTTGCACGCTGGGCGCAGCGCGACCGGTCGAGTCTGTCGGTCGTTTTGCCAGGATAACTCATTTCTGACAGCAAAGGAAGCAAAACATCATGGAACATGCAATTTCTTTCCCGGCGCTCGGATTGGATTTTCAGATTAACCGTGTCGCCGCGAACGTATTCGGCAAGGATATCTACTGGTACGGTATCATTATTTGCATTGGCTTTGTGCTGGCGGCGCTGTATGTAAACGCACGCGTCAAAGAATTCGGCTGCACCTCGGATAATCTGATGGATTGTCTGATTATTTGTGTGCCGGTTGGCATCATCTGCGCACGCATCTATTATGTGGCGTTTGAATGGGGGTACTACAGCCAGCACCCGAATGAGATCATCGCGGTCTGGAACGGCGGCATCGCCATTTACGGCGCGGTAATCGGCGTGGTGATTGCGCTGTATGTATACAGCCGCGTCAAAAAACTCTCGTTTGCCAACCTATGCGATTTAGCGGCCTTTGGCCTGCTGATCGGCCAGTGCATCGGGCGCTGGGGCAATTTCGTCAACGGCGAGGCGCACGGCGGTCCAACCGACCTGCCCTGGGGTATGTCGATTGACGGCGCAGCGGCGGTGCATCCAACCTTTTTATACGAATCGGTTTGGAATCTGGTGGGTTTTATTGCGCTGCATTTCTACTCGAAAAAGCGCAAATTCCCGGGCGAGATGGCGCTACTGTACGTCGCGTGGTATGGCCTTGGCCGTGCGTGGATCGAAGGCCTGCGCACGGACAGCCTGTATATCGGCACGATGCGTGTTTCGCAGGGACTTGCAGCGGTCAGCTGCATCGTGGCAATCGCGCTGCTGGCGCGTGGGTACAATCGTTTGAAGGTTGCCAAGGCATTCTATGTGCCGCCTGTGGCGGAACCGGAGCAGACGGCATCCGACACAGCAGAGGAAAAAACGGCGGAAACGACGGAAAAAAGTGTGGATAGCGCACAACCCGTGACAACCGAATCGGAAAAAAAGACAGAAAACTAAGGGGGAACGCAGTATGAGTGCAGTAAGAATGGACGGTAAGGCGTTGTCGGCCAAGGTGCGCGGCAGCATTCTGGAGGAAACCGAAGAGCTGAAAAAGCAGGGCATCACGCCCGGCCTCGCGGTTATCATTGTGGGCAACGACCCGGCCAGCGAAATCTATGTCCGCAACAAGGAAAAAGCGTGCGCGGAGTGCGGTTTTTACAGTGAAAAGTATGCGCTTCCGGCGGAAACAACACAGGAGGAACTGCTCGGCCTGATTGCACAGCTCAATGAAAGTCCGCAGATTTCGGGCATTCTGTGTCAGATGCCGGTACCGAAGCATATCTCCGAGCAGGCGGTTATCGACGCCATCGACCCGAAAAAGGATGTTGATGCGTTTCATCCGGTCAACGTCGGTAAGATCATGACCGGGAATTTCGACTTTGTGCCGTGCACGCCCGCAGGCGTCATGGAGCTGCTCGACGAATATCAGATTGATCCCAAAGGCAAGGAATGCGTCATTGTCGGACGGTCGAATATCGTCGGAAAGCCGATGAGCATGCTGCTGCTGCACCGTCACGGCACGGTTACCATTTGCCACAGCCGCACGCAGCACCTCGATGAGGTCTGCCGCCGCGCGGATATTCTGGTTGCGGCAGTAGGCAAGGCAGGCTTTATTACGCCCGATATGGTCAAGGACGGCGCGGTTGTGATCGACGTGGGTATCAACCGCAATGCCGAAGGCAAGGTCTGCGGCGACGTGGACCCCGCGGTGGCGGAAAAGGCGTCGTACATGACGCCGGTTCCGGGCGGCGCAGGCCCCATGACCATCACCATGCTGATGAAAAATACACTCAAGGCTGCCAAACTGCAAAATCACGCATAAACCGCTCTGCTTTTGCGTGGAAATCATTGACCTTTTTTGCCAATCATCTTATAATAAAGATAATAAGGCGGCCGGGGAGAATCGGCGCGGATGGCAGGGAGGAAAAACAATGGATATGAAAAAACTGGCGGGCGACAAAGCCGCAGAGTACGTAAAGGACGGCATGGTCGTCGGTTTGGGCACCGGCTCGACCGCGTATCATATGGTGAACGCAGTGGGCGAGATGGTCAAGAACGGCCTCAAGATTCAGGCAATTCCGACCTCCAAGGCCACGGAAGCACAGGCACGCGAACTGGGCATCCCGCTGCTGACAATCGATGAGGTCGATCATGTCGATCTGGATATTGACGGCGTGGATGAGATCGACCCGCAGTTTAACGCCATTAAGGGCGGCGGCGGCGCGTTGTACCGCGAGAAGGTTGTGGCAACGCTCGCCAAGGAAGTCATCTGGATTATGGACGAAAGCAAGCTGGTCGATAAGATCGGCGCATTCCATCTGCCGGTTGAGATTGCACAGTACGGTTCCAAGCAGGCGATGGCCAAGATGGAGGAATACGGGTTTCACCCGGTGCTGCGTGTGCGCGACGACAAGACCTTCGTAACCGATAACGGCAACTTTATTGCCGACCTGCACCTCGGCGCGGGCTTTGATATCGAGGATGTCCGCGAGAAGATCAGCGGCATTGTGGGCGTGCTGGAGCACGGCCTGTTCCTCAACATGTGCAAACGGATGATTGTTGGCTGCGCTTCGGGCGAGGTCAAGGTCATCGAGAACCCCGCAAAGTGATGGGAGATAGACGCACATCCGGACACCGGATTGGAGACCGAATTGGAGGTACTCCCATGGAGCGGACGCCGGCACGCCGCCGTTCGTCCGCAAAGCCGATGAAGCTCAATTACCGCATGCTGCTCTGCATTGCTGTTTTGGTGTTTTTCCTGTTGGCATTGCTGTTTTTCATTTTGTTTTTGTCGCGCGGCGGCAAAATTGATGAACTGAACAAGCAGGTGGAAACGCTCAATGGGGAAAAAACCAGCCTGTCCGAGCAGGTTAATACCCTGACGCAGGACAATCAGACCATGCTGGCGGGGCTGACGGCTGCTTTGCCTGACCCGACCACGGCGCAGACCGATGATCTCACCGCTCTCATTCCTCAGCTGACCGAGGGCGTGTATGTGGTGCGCAGCACAGGAACGCAATACCAGTATCTGAGCGTGCCAACCGGGTATCTGCAGGATAAGCTGACCGCTTATCGCGACAATGCGGAAGGATATTCCGTTGTGGAAGGCGATGCGCCTGCCTGCACCTGCTGGGTGCTGTTCCCGGACCGGGTTATCGGTCTGGCAGAGGGGGATAAAGGCTTTGTCAGCATGGACCGCGCCGCTACCGGCAGCGCAACCACTGTGCCGAGCGGGATGTACGCCTTTGTGGCGAGTTTCTTCGCATAAAATTGCAAAAAAACGCGCGGCAGGACTTGACATGGTCCTGCCGCTTGTGTTATGCTACTAAAAGCCGCATTGTGCATTGGCCCCAGTTAAGTGCGCCCGAATCCCGGTCGCCGCCGTGCCAAGCGTGACTCTACAACGAAAGAGAGGGAAAACCAACATGTATGCCATTTTGAAAACTGGCGGCAAGCAGTACAAGGTATCTGAGGGCGACGTGATCTACGTGGAGAAGCTCGGCGTAGAGGACGGCGCGACCGTTACGTTTGACGAGGTTCTGGCTGTAGGCGAAGGCGACTCGCTGACCGTCGGCGCTCCGTATGTTTCCGGCGCCGCTGTAACCGGTACGGTCGAGAAGACCGGCAAGGGCAAGAAGATCAACATCTTCAAGATGAAGCCCAAGAAGGGTTACCGCAAGCGTCAGGGCCATCGCCAGCCGTACACCAAGGTGACCATCGCGTCCATTAAGGCGTAAGGCTGTGACGAAGGTCACATTTTCGTCGCGGGAGGATAAACTCCTTTCGGTGGACATCCTCGGTCACGCGGGCTACGCGGACGAGGGTGAGGACATCGTTTGCGCGGCGATTTCCAGCGCGGTCATGCTGACCCATGCTTTGCTGTTTGACGTACAACGCATCCCGGTCGATACTCTGATTGAGGATGACGGCGCGCATATCCGTATCACCCTGCCCCAAGGCGCGGGGATGGAACGCGGACAGGACGCGCTTCGAGCGCTCCGGCTGCATTTTACCGAGCTGGAACAGAATTATTCGGAATTTTTAAGCGTAATGGAGGTGCACACAGATGCTGAAGATTAGCTTACAGTTTTTCGCTCATAAAAAGGGCGTAGGTTCGACCAAGAATGGTCGTGACTCCGAGGCAAAGCGCCTTGGTGTTAAGCGTGCGGACGGCCAGACCGTTCCGGCGGGCAACATTCTCGTCCGTCAGCGCGGCACGAAGATCCATCCGGGTCTGAACGTAGGCCGCGGCAAGGACGACACTCTGTTTGCAAAGGTCGAGGGCGTTGTTCGTTTCGAGCGCCTGGGCAAGGACCGCAAGCAGGTTTCCGTTTACCCGCAGTAAACAATTGAGTATAGACAAAATCCCAGACGGTTGTCTGGGATTTTGTTTTAACAACCACATGAAAGGAGGACTTCCCTGTGTTTATTGATATTGCCAAAATTAAAATCGTGTCCGGCAAGGGTGGCGACGGCAAGGTCGGCTTTCACCGCGAGAAGTATGTCGCGTCCGGCGGACCGGACGGCGGTGACGGCGGTCGCGGCGGTTCCGTCATTTTCAAGGTGGACGATAATCTGTCCACACTGCTCGATTTCCGATATAAGAAGAAATACGTTGCCGGTGCGGGCGAAAACGGCGGCAGCAAGCGCTGCAAGGGCAAGGACGGTGCGGATTTGATCATCCGCGTGCCGCGCGGTACCATTATCCGCGACCAGAAAACCGGTCAGGTTATCAAGGATCTGTCGGATGACGAGCCGTTTGTCGCGGCCAAGGGCGGCAACGGCGGCTGGGGCAACACGCACTTTGCCACCCCGACCCGTCAGGCGCCGCGCTTTGCCAAGCCCGGACAGCCGGGCATCGAGCGCGATATTATTCTGGAGCTGAAGCTGCTTGCGGACGTGGGGCTGGTCGGCTTCCCGAATGTCGGAAAATCGACGCTGCTTTCCATGGTGTCTGCGGCACGCCCCAAGATCGCAAACTACCACTTCACTACGCTGGTCCCCAATCTGGGCGTGGTGTCGGTCGGTGAAGAGCAGAGCTTTGTCATGGCCGATATTCCCGGCATCATTGAGGGTGCGGCCGAGGGCGCGGGTCTGGGACATGACTTTTTGCGTCATATTGACCGCTGCCGTCTGCTGCTGCATCTGGTGGATGCGGCGGGCAGCGAGGGTCGCGATCCGCTCGACGACATTGAAAAAATCAACGCTGAACTGACCGGTTACAGCGAATTTCTCGCAGCGCGCCCGCAGATTATCGTGGCCAATAAGGTCGACCTGCTGGGCGACGATCGTGAGCCGGTGGAAAAGCTCAAAAAATATGCGGAAGAGCACGGCTTTTTGTTCGCGGAGCTGTCCGCGGCAACCAATCAGGGCGTAGCGGAGCTGATGCGCCTGACGTGGAACGAGCTGCAGCAGCTGCCGCCAGTGTTCACCTATGAGCCGGAGTTTGTCGAAACACCTGAGGACACCACGGGCGAGCGTGACTGGACGGTCGAAAAGGTGGACGACTATTATGTTGTCTCGGGCGCATGGGTGGACAAGATTATGGGTTCGGTCAACATCGACGACTACGAATCCCGTCAATATATGGATCGCATGCTCAAGAGCGCAGGCGTATATGACAAGCTCGAGCAGATGGGCGTGCAGGAGGGCGATTTTGTCGTCATCGGCGATCTGGAATTTGAGTACGTTTATTGATGGCCTGCCGCGATTGCCGGCAAAGCAGAAAGCGTAAAAAGTGAATACGGAAAATTGTTAAATTTTCTACAATTTATGTCTTTACAAGATTCCCGCTTTGCGGTATCCTGATAATAGGTATGGATATGCGCTGTCAAGGGACAGCGTACCGCCCTGCATCCAAATGAACGACTTGAATACAAGGGGGATATGAAAATTATGAGAGGCGTAGAGACCCGCATTCAGGAGATCCGCCGTCGTATTTTCCGCGAGGTGGCCCGCATGGCCTACCACACGGAGTGGCCGACGGACAGGCGAATCGAAGCGCTCCCGTATGAAATTATTCCGGGCGAAATCGGCAATTTCCGCAACGATATTTTCCTCGAGCGTGCAATTGTCGGCGAACGCTTGCGCTTGGCGATGGGCTTGCCCTGCCGCAATGCGGCGGAGCATTCGCCGGTATCGGATAACATCGAAGCCGCGACCCGTGAGGAAACCTATTACACGCCGCCGCTGGTGAATATCATCAAGTTTGCCTGCAATGCATGCAAGGAAAATGAGATTATGGTCACCGACGGCTGTCAGGGCTGTCTGGCGCATCCGTGCGTAGAGGTCTGTCCCAAGGGCGCCATCACGCTCGACCGCTATAACGGCCGCTCGCACATCGATCAGGAAAAATGCATCAAGTGCGGCCGCTGCGTGGACGTTTGCTCGTATCACGCCATCATTCATCAGGTGCGTCCGTGTGCCGCAGCCTGCGGTGTGGATGCGATCCGCAGCGACAAGAACGGCAAAGCGGATATCGACTATGAAAAATGCGTTTCCTGTGGCATGTGTCTGGTTAACTGCCCGTTCGGCGCGATTGCGGACAAATCTCAGATTTTCCAGATGATTCGCGCGATTCAGGCGGGTGAGCGCGTATATGCAGCCGTTGCGCCTGCTTTTGTCGGCCAGTTTGGTCCGAAGGTTACGCCGGGCAAGCTGCGTGCTGCGATGAAGCAGCTCGGCTTTGCCGACATTCTGGAAGTTGCCATCGGCGCGGACCTGTGCGCAGCGCAGGAGGCGGAGGACTTTGTCAAGGAAGTGCCGGACAAGCTGCCGTATATGGGTACATCCTGCTGCCCGGCATGGTCCGTGATGGCAAAGAAGATGTTCCCCGATCAGGCGGAGTGCATCTCCATGGCGCTGACGCCCATGACGCTGACCGCGCGCCTGATTAAGCACCATCATCCGGATGCCAAGGTCGCCTTTATCGGTCCGTGTGCAGCGAAAAAGCTGGAGGCAATGCGCAAGGATGTCCGCAGCGAGGTCGATTTCGTATTGACCTTTGAGGAAATGACCGGCATTTTTGACGCGCGCCATGTCGATCTGGAGTCCCTGCCCGAAGACCCGCATGGTGTTAACGACGCCTCCACCGACGGCCGTAATTTTGCTGTTTCGGGCGGTGTGGCGCAGGCAGTCGTCAACGTCATCAAGGAGAAATATCCCGAGCGCGAGATCAATGTGGTCAACGCCGAAGGTCTGCGTGAGTGCCGCAAGATGCTGCAGGCGGCCAAGGCCGGCAAGTATAACGGCTATCTGCTGGAAGGCATGGCCTGCCCGGGCGGCTGTGTTGCCGGTGCGGGTACCATGCAGGCAATCAAGAAGTCGGCGGCTGTGGTTGGGCTGTACGCCAAGCAGGCAGAGCACCCGACTGCGACCGGCACCGAGTATGTCAAGGAGCTGGACAAGCTCGTCGACTAATGGTTCCATGGAAAGGAACACCATTCCATCAGTGCAAAAAAGAACCGCCATTTGGCGGTTCTTTTCATTTTATGAGAGCAGTCAGGTTGTGATAGCGACTTTGCAGACCTCGTCGCGCCGCGCTTCAAACAGCGCGTAAGCTGCGTCGATTTCCGAAAGCGGGAAAATATGCGTGATAAGCGGGGTTGTGTCCAGTTCGCCCGCTGCAATCAAACGGAGGATTTCGGCGCAGTCGCAGCCGTCCACGCCGCCGGTCTTGAAGGTCAGATTTTTGCCATACATATCAGGCAGCGGCAGCACCTGTGGGCGGTCGTACAGCGCAACAATGGTGACAATGGCGTTGGGGCGCGCGCATTCCCATGCAAGCCGGAAACTGTCCTCCGTGCCCGCAACCTCGAGCACCACGTCCGCGCCGCCGTGTCCGCTGTTGTGCCGTACAAACTCAAGCGCATGCGCGGGCGAGACGGTCAGCACATCAGGGTAGTGTTCCTGCACAAAACGCCGCCGCACAGGGTCGCTTTCGCACATGATGATGCGGCGCGGACGGTGCAGCATGGTGCAGAGCAGCGTACAGATGCCGGTCGGACCCGCGCCGATAATAAATACGGTATCATTGGGGTGAATTTCCGAAATACGGGCGGCCCAGAAGCCGGTCGCAAGAATGTCGCCGGTAAACAGCGCCTGTCGGTCGGATACGCCGTCGGGAATGCGGTTCAGACCCTGGTCGGCATAGGGGACGCGGACATATTCCGCCTGTCCGCCGTCGATGCGGCAGCCGAGCGCCCAGCCGCCGTCCGGGTCCTCGCAGTTGTTGACAAAGCCGTTCTGGCAGAAAAAGCAATGTCCGCAAAAGGTTTCCACATTGACCGTGACCCGGTCGCCGGGTTTGACGGTCTGTACGGCCTCACCGACCTGCTCAACCACACCGACCATTTCATGTCCGACGGTTATGCCGGGGACGGCGCGCGGTACCGAGCCGTGCTTGATGTGCAGATCGCTGGTGCAGATGCTGGAGAGGGTGACACGAACAATAGCGTCGCGTACATCGCGTAGAACCGGTTTTGGTTTGTCGAGCAGGGCAAAGTGCCCCGGTTCTACATAGGTGTATGCAAGCATGCTTTTCTCCGCCCCTTTCCAATTGCATTTATTATAGAGCACGGCGCGAATAAAGTCAAATGCAGGCGCTTTTTGGCAAAGCGAAATACACGCATGGCTGACATCATACGGCTTTTATGGTATAATGATGCAATCAAACAGAAAAGGAAGGATGGACATGCCGGAAAAGATAACCGTGCTTCACTTCAGCCCGACAGGGGGGACGCGGCGCGCCGCGCTGCTGCTTGCGGGACAGATTGCATCACAGGTGGAGGAAATCGACCTGACCTTGCCGCAGCCTCAGGAAAAAACCTTCACGCCGCAGGACGTGGTGCTGGTGGCTGGACCGGTTTACGGTGGGCGGCTGCCCGCGCTGATGGTCGAGCGTCTGCGGCACTATACCGGCGGCGGTGCGTGCGCGGTATCCGCAGCGGTTTACGGCGGTCGAGCCTATGAGGATGCGCTGGTTGAGTTGGATGACCTTCTGGAAGCACAGGGGTTCTGCGTGACGGTAGGGACGGCTCTGCTGGCTGAGCATTCAATCGCACATACGCTGGCAGTCGGTCGGCCGGATGCGCAGGATGCGGCGCAGTTGGCCGGATTCGGCGCTCGTATTGCGGAAAAGCTCGATAAGGGTGATGCGAATGCGCCGCAGGTGCCGGGCAACCGCCCGTATCGGGAGTGGGCCGGTATGCCGGTTGTACCCATTGCAAGCGACGCCTGCGTCGGCTGCGGGGAATGTGCCAAAGTCTGCCCTGCACAGGCCATTCCGCTTGAGAATCCGTCGCAGACCGACAAGACGCGGTGCATCACCTGCATGCGGTGTGTGGCGGTTTGTCCGGTGAAAGCGCGTGCGCTGCCTGCACAGGTGCAGGATATGCTGGCGCAAAAGCTCGCGCCGTTTATGGAACGCCGGCCGGAGAATGAACTTTATCTGTGAAAATGCAAAAGAGGCTGACCCGTATCGGGTGCAGCCTCTTTTGCTGTAAGGGAAAGAGATTAACCGCGTACAATGTTGCGGTAGCGGCCGAGCGCGTCGTTCCAGCTGCTGTCATGCGCGGCGTCGCGCTGATCGGGCAGCGAATAGGTTTCCTGCAGGTATTTCCCGAGGAAAGCCGAAACCTTAACCGCTCCGGCGTAGTTGAGGTGGTCGCCGCGGTCGCGCGTGTCGCGCGTCCAGTCAATCGGCACCTCCTTGGGCATGGTGTTCAAATCGAGATAAGTCAGGTTGTTTTCCTTTGCAAAAGCCGCGATGCTGTTGTGTCGCGCCTGATTCCAGTTGATGGTACTCGGTGTGCTGACCAAAATCAGTTCGGCATTTTTTTCCTCACACAGTGCAAGCATATCCTGCAAACAGGATTCATTGAGCGTGGGAATCGGCGCGGACGTGTCAGTCGGCACCATGTAGTTTTTGGTGCTTGCGGCCGCAACGGCGGAGTTGTAGCGGAAGCCTTTGAGGTCGTCCGTCCAGGTGTATTCCACCGGACGGCCGAAGTCGTTGACCTTGAGCGACTTCCAGCGGTCATGATATCGAAGTACGGAAAACAGGTTTTTCGCGCGGGAGAGCAGATAGTCATTGAGCTTATACGGACGGAAGATTGCGTTGGTTTCCAGTATAACAACCGAGGGGCTTTGCCGTTCGAGCGCCTGCCGCAGGAAACGGTAGGAATCATAGAGCGGCTGGGCGGGAGTGCTGCACAGATAAGAGCGGAAACCGCGCTCTTCCCACATCTGCATAGGGGAGATTGAACTGTATGCCTCGCTGTCGCCCACAACCAGCACGTCGATAGAGTTTTCTCTTTCGCCCAATATGCCGCTGGCCAGCATTTCGGCGTCATTCACGCCAAAGGCTTTGTGGTTGTTTTTGGGCATGAACAGATAGGAGGCGGCCAGCATGAGTGCGCACAGCAGCGTCAGAAAACAGGCGCTTTTGACAAAGAGCGCAATATGTTTTTTCAAGTGGGACACACCTCCTTAGAATGCGGCATAAATCGGGTCAACCGGCACATAGCCGACGCCGTATGCGCCGAAAATGACCAGAAAGAAAAATGCGGCGTAGTAAACCGACCAGCGCAGTGCGAGCGGATGGCGGGCGATTGTCTCGCGCAAAGGGATGCCGCGCTCCCGCAGAATTCCGACCAGAAGCACCAGTCCGACAGCAACAGCAACGATGATAAAGTCCATCTTGTCCATGCCGAGCATCAGGAAACTGCGGTCGGTAAAAGAACCCAGTGAGAAATCCGTGACCATTGTGTGGAACATCGCCAGTCCCGTGCGCAGGCCGTTTGCACGGAAGAACAGCTCGCCCACACAGACCAGCAGTGCGGTGCGCACGATCTGCATGATGCGGTAGGGCAGGCAGGTGCGGTCAATGTGCAGAAATTTGGTCACGCGCTGCGCAATCGGGTCAAACAGACTGCCTGCAAGGATGAGTGCAAAGTGATACAGGCCGAAAAAGATGTAGTGCCAGCCCGCACCGTGCCACAGGCCGTTGCACAGCCAGACGACGCCAAGCACGAACGAGCCGGAGAGCAGCGGGCCATAGTGGTTGCCCAGACGGCGGCGCGCCGCACCCGTCAGCTTTTTCAGCGGGCCGGACATGGACAGCGGATAGAACACATAGTCCTTGAACCAGGTGCCCAGCGTGATATGCCAGCGCATCCAGAACTCGGAAATGCTGCGGGAGAAAAACGGCTGACGGAAGTTTTCGGGCAGGTGTACGCCGAAGATCTCGGCGCTGCCGATGACTACATCCATCGTGCCGGAGAAATCCATGTAAAGCTGGCAGGTGTAGCACACCATCGCCAGCGCGATCACACCGCCGTCATACAGGGCGTAATCGTTGAAAACAGTTTTGATGAGCAGATTGAGACGGTCGGCAATGACGATTTTTTTAATCAGACCGAACAGAATGCGCTGCATGCCGAAGGTCAGGCCCTGCCAGGTGACCGGACGGCCCTCCCAGAGCTGCTGCGCGGTCTGCCCATAGCGGCAGATCGGCCCTTCCATGATCTGCGGGAAAAAGCCGAGGAAGATTGCAAGGCGCGCCAGATTGCGGTCGGCGCGGATTGTGCCGCGGTAGACATCGAGCAGATAGGAAAGGGCCTGCAGCGTATAAAATGAGATGCCAATGGGCAGTAAGAATGCAGGCACGGGCAGCGAAACCGGAAGGCGCAGCGCGTGCAGCAGTGTGTTGAGATTTGTGCTGAAAAAGGCCGCGTACTTGAGTGTGATCAAGGTGCCGACTTGCAGGAGCGACGCGAACAGGAGAATGCGACGCTGCCGTCGTGTGAAGCGCTGCCGAATGGCTTTGCGCTCGCTAGGGGCGGCAGCGGCAAGACAGCGGTCTCGGTCCTGTTGTTCGGCGGTCAGCCAAAGGCCAAAATAGTGAATAGAAACGGTAGAAAACAGCAGAAACACCAACAGCTTGCCGCTGACTGACCAGAAAAACGCATAGCTTGCCGCAAGAAGAGCGACCCAGCGCAAACGCTGCGGCAGAATACGGTAAACGAGGACCGCCGCCGGCAGAAAAACGGCCAGATACAGCAGCGAGCAGTAGGATGTCATCGTTTAGCCTTCCTCCTGTAGACGGACGATCATGGTCCACATATCCTCGGCGGAATTGAAGTTAGCGGGAATGATCTCAACGGTTGGGATGGTGATATCAAACGCCTCCTCCAGCTCGGCGACCAGCGCAAGGATAGTCAGCGAATCCAGACAGTGCGAATCGATCAGGGTGCGGCAGGTGGTGTAATCCACGCCGGGTTGAAGTTCCTCCAGAATTGCAAGCAGTTGTTCCATAATAATCCGTCCTTTCATAAGCAGGTGAGTTGATTTCGTCAGTGGGCAGCGCATCGCGTACAAGAAGCGAACGGCCGTCCGGCATCAGCAGTACAATGCGCGGCAGCGCACGGCTGAGGAAAAGGGAAATGCCTTCGGTCATGCAGTAGGCGCCGGTATTCATAAAGGCGAACAGGTCGCCGCATTTGAGATCGGGTACCGGCAGCTGCTTGACCAGAATATCATTGACAGTGCACAGCGAACCGCACAGATTCCACGGCTCCGCCTCGCCCAGACGCGGCGGATACAGCCGGTGCGGAGGAAGCTGCATGGCCATGCGCTGTCCGTAATAGACCAGATGATGAATGCCGCCGTCCAGAATGGCGTAATTCTGGCCTTTGTTGTGCTTGACGTCGACCACGCGGGTCAGATAGGTGCCGCAGCTGGCGGCAATGCTGCGCCCAAGTTCCAGTGTGATATGCGCTTTGCAGCGCAGATTTGTCAGCATGGCGGAGAAGCCCGACAGAAACTCGGCTTCGTCAAAGTCCTCGGGGGAGAAATACTGTACCGGAAAGCCCGGGCCGAATTCCAGCTCGTGCACGATAAAGCCCAGCTTTTCCGCCAGCGAGCAGGCAAAGTCATCGAGCATGTCCAGTTCGCGCTGCAGCCGTTTGAGCGACGCCTTCTGCGTACCGGAGAAGTATTGCAGACCGCGGATGAGAATAAAGGGATGGTCGGTGCGGCTGCGGATGATTTGGATGATCTCCTGTTCCTCCAGCCCGAACTGGCTGCCGCTGGTCAGACGCAGCAGCACATGAATGGTGACGCGGTAGCGCGCAGCCAGTTGGCTGAGCAGCGCAAACTGACGGGCTGACTCGACTGTAAACAAACGCGGGCCGTTTTTCTGCGCAATCATTCGCTCGATATCCGCCGGGGTTTTGTACACGCCTGAGATGACCTGCGATTGGGCAGGGATATGCAGGCGGCGGCAGATCGCGGCTTCGCCGGGGGAGCAGACCTCAAAGCGCTCTACCTGGCCGCACAGCTCGCGCAGCAGAAAGGGATTGGCCTTGATCGCATAGCACAGGCCGACGCCGGTCGGCAGGCTGCGCCGCAGCAGTGCCACACGCTGCCGCAGGGCCTGCACATCGAACACATACAGCGGGGAGCCATATTGTGCGGTGAGGTTTTCAATTTGATGTTCGGTCATACGATCTCCTTTCTTGCCATGGCAAGCAGTCGCTTGCGGTCGGTTTTGCCGTTTTCGGTCAGCGGCAGGCTGTCCAACGGCTCGAGCGTGCGCGGCAGCATAAAAACGGGCAGCCGCTGCGCGAGTGCGGCGCGTACCGCAGCCTTATCGGCCGCGCCGGTATAAAAACCGTGCAGCCGTTCTTTCTGCGCGTCGTATACGCAGCAGCACCGGCTGACGCCGTCGACCTCCTGCACCGCGCGTTCGATTTCCTCCAGCTCGATGCGGTGGCCCATGTGTTTGATTTGAAAATCCTTCCGGCCGAGGAAGTACAGCTCGCCCGCAGCGCTCCATCGTCCAAGGTCGCCTGTACGATAGATCGGCTGCAAATAGCGGCTGTGGCCGGGGTGTTGCATGAATGCGGTTTGTGTCTGCGCGGGATTGTTGTAGTATCCGAGCGCAAGCGCTGCGCCGCTGACACAGATTTCGCCCGCCTGATCCGGCGTATGTATTTCCTGTCCCGCCTCGTCCAGCAGGAACACCCGCTCGTTCGGGAACGCCGTCCCGAGCGGGATACCCGCTGTATAATCTCTATCACTCTCTATCCTATGGTACGTGCAGTTGCACGTAATCTCGGTGGGGCCGTACAGGTTGACGAAATCCGCGTGCGGCAAATGCTCCATCCAGTTTTTCAGGTGTTTGGGCGGCATCACTTCGCCGCTGAACAGCACCTTGTTTACCGTTTCCGGCGTGCGGTAGTCCAGACCATGGAAGGAGGACACCAGGCACAGCGCGGAGACAGCCCAGATGAGCGTGGTGACCCGGTGCATGCAGAGCGCATCCATCAGCGCGGACGGTTGGGAGAACAGCCGCCGCGGCAGCAGCACGAGCGTGGCGCCGGTGTACAGAGCAGAATAAATATCCTTGACCGAAACATCAAAGTCAAGCGGCGCCTGATTGCAGATGACATCGTCCGGACCTATCCGGAACAGTTCGGTGAAGGGAAGAATGAAATCCAGCACGGAGCGGTGACTGACGACCACGCCCTTGGGCGTGCCGGTCGAACCGGAGGTAAAATTGCAGTACAGCGGGTCGCCGTCGATAGCGCCAAGGCGGATGCGCGTCAGCAGGGTATCGTCGGGCTGCGTTTGCAGCAGCTCTTCAACCAGAAAAATGCGTCCCACGCCGGGCAGCTGCGCGGCCAGCGCGGCATGTTCCCGGTCGGTCACGATGCAGGGGGCTTGCAGGACCGAGAGAATCTGCGTCAGCCGCGGCTGCGGCAGCGCGGGAGAGAGCGGAACATAAAAGCAGCCTGCGTACGCCGCGCCGAAAAAGGCGTACAGAGCTTCACGGCTCTTGTCCAGCAGCACCGGAACCGGTGCGGTGGGGGAGAGGTGCGCGGCAAGCGCGGTGCCGCAGCGGCGGCTGCGGTCAAGCAGCGTGTCAAAGCGGTCTGCGCCGTTTTCGTCGATGACGGCGGTTTTTTCCGGCCGCGCGGCGGCGGTGTGCTCTAAAAGTTCCAGGATGTTGTTCATAATTACCTCATTTTTGCTTCGTGCCGGTTTTCGGCGGGATGCTTATTTCTTATTGGCGGCCGGTGTGGAGGCGGCCTTCTGAGTGGATGTGGTCTTGTTGGAGGCCGTTGCGGCCTTCTGAGTGGATGCGGTCTTGCTAGAGGACGTTGCAGCCTTCTGAGTGGATGCGGTCTTGCTAGAGGACGTTGCAGCCTTCTGGGTGGAGGAGGACTTACCGGAAGCCTTCTTCACACTCTTCTTGGAGGATTTGACGCTGCCGGACTGCTTGACTGCCGCCTTCTTTTTGGTGGAGGAGCTGGCTTTGCTCTTTGTATCCGTGCTGGATGTGTCCTTGGTGTCGGCAGTGGTCGTTTGCGTCTGTGTCTGCGTGGTTGCCTCCTGTGCGGGTTCGGCGTTCTGGTCGGATTTGATAAGCGAAGAACAGCCGGTCAGCGCGGGCAGTGCCATCATCATAGCCAGAGAAATAGCGGCAACGCCTTTTGCGGTTTTATGATTCATTGACTTCATGTGTAAGATCTCCTTTGGTGTTTGGTGAAGAGCACTTGCTCTTGATGATGTTAAGATACTACGGCAGTATTTATAGACTCTTCAGCAAACCTAAAAAAATCTAAAGAAAGCAAAAAAATGGACAGACCCGTGAAAAAGGGTCTGTCCTTGGAATAGGGGATAGTATATAGAGAGGTATCAGAAGAGAGGATGACATCAGTGGAAATTCTCTTTTTCGATATTTTTGACCTCACTTAAGAAGATTGGCAGGTTTTCCGTCTGCCATTCAGTGACGCCTTCGAGAAAATCCGTGTTCAGGAAGGTGTCGGTGATGGCGATGCCGGTATACGGCGGCGTGATCCAGCCGCCCATGGTCAGTACGTTGGCATTGTTTACGGCGCGGCAGTTGTGCGCGCAGAAGGTATTTTCGCAAAGCGCAGCATAGACGTTCGGATATTTGTTAGCAACGATGCTCATGCCCATGCCTGTGCCGCATACCAGGATGCCGCGTTCAAATTCACCGCTGCTGACGCGGGGCGCTAAATTCTTTGCGGCCTGCCAATAGGCCATGCCGCCGTCTCCGGTGTCCTTGCTGCCCACATCGGTCACTTCGTATCCCAGTTCGGTCAAATGCTCCTTGACCGCTTCCTTGAGTGTAAAGCCTGCGCGGTCGGATGCTACAATGATTTTTTTCATGGCTTGCGGCGAAATTCGCCTTTCCTCCTTTGGTATTCAGGTTTATTTCTTACGGGCGACGGCGCGGCGCGCAGCCTCCGCGATATCCTGTGCGGTCAGCCCGATGGCTTGACGCAAATACTCCATTTTTCCCACTTCACCAAACCGGTCGCGGAAACCGACGCGTTCCATCGGGCAGGGGGCGTGCTCCACGAGGCATTCGGCCACCGCGCCGCCAAGCCCATTGAGGATGCTGGCGTTTTCTGCGGTGACGGCGCAGCCCGTGCGCGCGGTGCTGGCAAGCACCAGCTCTTCATCAAGCGGCTTGATGGTGTGAATGTTGATAATTTCGGCGGAAATGCCCTCGGCTTGCAGCAGCTCTGCGGCGTCGAGTGCCTCTGCAACCATGATGCCGCTGGCGAAAATCGAAACGTCGCTGCCTTCGCGCAGCAGGTTGCCCTTGCCGAGCGTGAACGGTGTGCTTTCATCATAAATATGTACTGCCTGTTTGCGCAGCAGCCGGATGTACACCGGTCCGTTGTGTGCAAGGATTTGCGGGAAGGCGGCGCGCAGCTGGGTGCCGTCCACTGGCTCATAGACCACCATGCCGGGGATATTGCGCATGATTGCAATATCTTCGGTGCTCATATGGGTGCCGCCGTTGAGTTCGGCTGTGATGCCGGGGTCGCTGCCGACCATTTTGACATTCAGTCCGGCATAAGCGACCGACAGCGTCACCTGATCACAGCAGCGGCGGGTGGCAAACGGGGTGAAGCTGTGCGTAAACGGGATTTTTCCCATCGCAGAGAGTCCGGCGGCGACACCAATCATGTTGGCCTCGGCAACGCCGACGTCAATCGCGCGTTCGGGGAAAACTGCCTGAAACCGAAGCACGGAAGAGGCGTTCATCAGGTCGGCGTCTACCGCGCAAATGCGAGGATCCTGTTTGCCGTATTCGATCAGCAGGTCGGAATATACTTCACGCAGACCTTGCGTTTCCAGTTCTCTTGCCATCATTGCACCTCCTGCTGTTCGAGCTTGCGGATTGCATTCTGCCACATATCCGTGGTTATCCCCTTCATGTTATGACTGCCAAGGCGGTTTTCCGCAAAGTCACAGCCTTTTCCCTTGATTGTGTCCAGAATGATCATGGACGGGCGGCTCTGGATTTTCTGTGCGGTGTCGATTGCGTGCGCAATGGCATCCACATCGTGGCCGTCCACCGTCTGCACATGCCAGTTGAACGCGCGCCACTTGGCGTCCAGCGGTTCCAATCCGTTGACCTGCTCGATGCAGCCGTCAATCTGCATTTTGTTGTAGTCGGTAAAGGCGATGAGGTTGCCCAGATGCCGGCTGCCCGCCAGCATGGCGGCTTCCCAGACCTGACCTTCCTGGCTTTCACCGTCTCCGATGCAGGCGTAGATGAAGCTGGGCAGTGCGTCCATTTTGGCGGCGATCGCCATACCGACCGCACAGCTGAAGCCTTGCCCGAGCGAACCGGTAGTCATGTCAATGCCGCGGGTGCGCTGCATATCGCAATGGCTGGGCAGCTGCGTGCCGGGACGGTTGAGCGTGGCGAGCGCCTCCTCCGGCAGATAGCCGCGCAGTGCGAGGGTCGCGTATACCGCCGGGCCGCCGTGTCCCTTGGACAGCACGAAGCGGTCGCGCTCGTTCCACTCCGGCTGCTCGGGACGGATACGCATGGCGTGGAAATACAGCACCGCGAGCAGTTCACACAAATCGACCGAACCGCCGATATGCCCGGCGGACAGTTCGCCAATCTCCCGGATGGTCATTTTTCGGATCAGCTGCGCCTTGTCGCGCAGCATCCGGCTGGTTTGCATGTCCATTTGGCAGCCTCCTTATAAAATCGTGCGGAGCAGGCGGCACAGTGTCTCCTGCGTCATGGTGGCGGGTGTCAGCTGCATCTGCGCGGCGGCGCCCATGCCGACCGCTGCAATATGCTCAATGTCCGCATCGGTCACACCCAGCTGCGACAGACGCACGGGCATCCCCATGCCGACCATCAGCTGTTCGATGCCGTCGGCCAGCGCCTGCACATCGGCATAGCCGAGGAACTGCGCGAGCGCCTGCATTTTGTCCGCCGCCATCTCAGTGCTGACGCGGATGAAGGCCGGCAAGGTGATGGCGCAGGCGGTGCCGTGGTTGGCGTGGAATTCGGTCGTCAGCGGGAAACTGACTGCATGCACGCCGGTGGTGCGCGTCTGGCTGAATGCTACGCCCGCCGTCAGTGCGGAGACGATCATCGCCGCGCGCGCCTGTGCATTTTGCGGCTCATCATAAGCGGTGCGAATATTTTTCAGAATGGTTTTCATGGCACCCATCGCCAGATAGTCGCACATCGGCTGGCTTTCGCGGTTCCAATAGGCTTCGATGGCATGACAGAATGCGTCCATGCCGGTTGAAGCGGTCTGCCCCTTGGGCAGCGTATAGGTCATTTCCGGGTCGATCAGCGCCACATCCGCCCAGAACTCGCCGCAGACAAACGGCATTTTAATGCCCGCGCGCGGATCGGTGAACACGCCGACGTTGGTCACTTCGCTGCCCGTACCTGCGGTAGTTGGGATGAGGATGAGGCGGGTGGTACGCGGTGCAAACTGCTTGGTACCGCCTGCGTAGTAGTCATAGATGCTGCCCTCGTTGGTGGTCAGGCAGGAGACGACCTTGGCTACGTCCAGACTGGAGCCGCCGCCTAGACCGACGATGGTTTGCGCACCGGCCTGTCGCGCGAGCGCAGCGCAGGCATCTACGCTGGTTGTGCTTGGGTTGGGCTCAATCTCGGAAAAATAGGTCACGGTTTTGCCGGTCAGCGCATTGCCGATCTGCTCCGCAGTGCCATTTTGATACAGGAAGGGGTCGGAAATGATGAGCACGCTGTCGCCGCGGATTTCATCGAGCATATTGCGTGCTGCTCCTTGCCCGCAGCGGATATGCGCGGGCATCCAAAAGCGAAATTCGGAATTCATGTTGCTTGCTTCCTTTCTTGTATAGAGGAGTTACATTTGGTTTGCCAGTTCGCCTTCCTCTTTTCTGCGCTGTTCGATAAGAATGCCCAGCGCGCCGATCAGCACGACCAGCATTCCGGCGATCTGCTTTCCTCCAAGCTGTTCGTCAAACAGGACAAACGAGATGACGCTGGAGACGACCGGCATGAACAGCAGAAAGATTTTGACCAGCCAGACGGGGAAATGGGAAAGGTTGTAGTAATAGACAATATATACCAGCGTCTGCCCCAGACCCGCTATGAGCAGGGCAAGCGCGAGCGGGCGGCTGCTGCCGATGCGCGCAAACTGATCGAAGGTGTGCATTGCCGCAGCGGTAGCGAGGAAAAACAGCATGGTAATGAAGTTGTTGTAATACGCAATCACCCGGTTGGAAACCGGATTGACCGGACTGCGCTGCACACTCTTGATCAGGAATGCATTGATCGAGACAAACAGCGCGCTGAGGATAAAAAACAGACAACTGGGGTCGATTTGCGATAGGCTGGATAAGCCAAGCCCCATCACCATCAGCACGCCGAACAGCATCACAAACGTGTACAGCCATTCGCGGCGGCTGAAGTGCTGCCGGTACAGGATGACGCTGATCAGATTGACAAACAGGATGTCTGTTTTGAGCAGCGCCGTGCCAATCCCGGCTGAGGCTGACATCTGTAGGCCGACAAACGCCGTATAGTCCAGCAGAAAGCCCATCAGGCCGATAAGGAACAGCCGGAACCGCACGCCGCGCGTGTGCAGTAAGGTATGCATTTCGCCTTTTCCGAGCATAATTATGGTTAAAAACAGCATGGTCAGCAGCCGGATAATGATGCCGACATTGAAAACCGACATGGATTCGACAGCTTTATTGCTGGCGACATAGTAGGTACCCCAGATCACGGCAAGCGAGAGTAAAGGGATCAGGTTTTTTGGTTTCATATTCGTTTCGCCTGCGATTCCCGCTTACTGCGCGTTTTTCTCCGCCTGCTTGGCTTTCCGCGCTGCGTTGATCTTGCGCAGAATGACCGGCAGGAACACAGAGCCGAAGGCGATGAGCAGCAGTGCGAGCGAGATAGGACGGGTGAAAAAGATCGAGAAATCTCCCTTGCTGACCAAAAGGGCGCGCTGGAGGTTCTTTTCCAGCGTGTTGCCGAGGATCAGGCCGAGAATGATGGGCGGCATCGGGAAATCGAGCTTGATCAGGAAAAAGGCAATAAGGCCGAAAATCATCATCAGGAAAATATCGTTGACGCTGTTATTGAGTGCAAACGTGCCGACGATGCAGAATACAAACACGATTGGGGTCAGGTATTTATTGTGGACGTCGCCGATCTTGGCGAACAGACGGATGCCGCCGAAGCCCAGCAGGCCCATGAACAGGTTGGCGATGAACAGGCCGACAATGATGGTGTACACCTTGGTCTGCTCCGAGGTGAACAGCAGCGGACCGGGGACGATGCCCTGCATCATCAGTGCGCCCAGCATGACGGCGGTGCCGGCGTCGCCCGGAATGCCCAGCGTCAGCAGCGGGATAAGTGCGCCGCCTGAGACGGCATTGTTTGCTGCCTCCGGTGCAGCGACGCCTTCAATGCGGCCGGTGCCGAATTCTTCGGGGTTTTTGCTCCAGCGGCGCGCTTCATTGTAGGCAAGCCACGAAGCGATGTCGCCGCCCGTGCCCGGAATCGCACCGATCAGCGTGCCGATCACACTCGAGCGCAGCATGGTCGGGAAGGTGGTGCGGATATCTTTGAGGGTCGGGAAGGTACGGCGCAGCTTGGTCTTGGTGCGCTCCGCGGTTTGAGAAATGGTTTCGGCGTTGAACAGCCCCTGCGAGAACGCATACAGACCGATCAGCACCGGCACCATGGCGATGCCTGCGAGCAGATAGGTCGAACCGAAAGTGAACCGCTTGGCGCCGGTCAGCGCATCCATGCCGACCGTGGCGAGCATCAGACCGATGACCGCGCTGATCAGGCCCTTGGTAACATCCTTGGAGGACAGGCTGGTGACCATGCTCAGGCCGAAGATAGCAAGCGAAAAATATTCGGCAGAGGTAAAGGACAGCGCAACCTTGGAAAGCAGCGGTGCGGTCCAGAGCAGCATGACGGCGCTGAACAGGCCGCCGAACGTGGATGCAAAGGTGGAAATGCCGAGCGCGCGCGCTGCTTCACCGCGCTGGGTCAGCGGATAGCCGTCCAGTACGGTTGCAGCGGAGTTGGCAGTACCGGGGGTTTTGATCAGAATCGCGGTGATCGAACCGCCGTAGATCGCGCCGCAGAACACACCCAACAGCATCAGGATACCGGTTGTGCCGTCAAACCGCAGGGTCAGTGGCAGCATTAGGCTCAGGCCCATGATCGAGGACAGGCCGGGCATTGCACCGACAAAGATACCAACAAAGGTACCCAGCAGCATGATGAGTAGATTCGTCGGCTGTAGGACAACGCCGATGACCGAAATTAAGCTTTCTAACATAGTTTCGCCTCCTTAAAACGAAAGAAGGATGCCGCCGGGCATTTTGAGCTGCAGCAGCACGACAAAAACGATGACGATGAACACGACAATGCCGGCCGTCAGTCCAATCAGCACCAATGGACGCCGTTCGCCCAGCAGGAACATAACCGAGGGGATCAGATAGATGATTGCTACATAGAAACCGAACAGTTTGAGCAGCAGGCAGAATAAGGCCAGCAGGCCGATCAGGATATAGATGCGCTTCATGCCGGTGGAGCGGAAATCAATCGGTTTTTCCTCTCCCTCCGGACGCGGGCGGACCAGTGTTTGTATGATCAGAATGACAGACAATAGTATCATTGCCACGCTAAGGATCATGGGCCAGACACCCGGCCCCATGGCTGTGCCCTGTACCGCCGCACCGCTTTGCAGGCTGCTGCGGATCATGAGCGCGGACAGCAGGATCAGGATGACCGAGATCCCGATGTTGTATTTTTTCATACGCTTTCACCTCGCAGGATACAAATAGGGCGCGAACCTAACACGGAGTGTTCGGTTCGCGCCCCGCTGTTACAGATATACGATATGGCTGGGTCAGCCAACCAGAGTGGTATAATAATCCGACTGCTCTGCAATAAAGCCGGCCAGATCGTCAACACCGATGGTGATCGGATCAAAATAGAAGCCTTCACGGGTCTCCGCATACTGATCGGAAGCGACGGCTTCGCTCAGTGCGTCCTGCAGGAATGTAACAATGTCATCCGGAGTGCCTGCGGGAGCGGCGATCATAATCCAGCTGAGCAGGTTTACATCGGCAAAGCGGTCATCGGTTTCCGCCATGGTCGGGACATCCGGAGAAGCGGTCGAACGCTCGGCGGAGGTCACGGCAATCGGAACCAGATCGCCGGAATCAATATTGCCGACTGCCGGCGCCATAGCGGAGATGCACAGTGAAACTTCACCGGACAGTACGCCCGCGATGGCATCCGGTGCGGAGTCATACGGAACGGAAGAAACCTGCAGGCCGGCACCTGTCAGAATAGAACCGAGCAGGTTGGGCACGGTACCAACGCCGGTGACGCCAACAGCCAGTTCGCCCGGATGTGCTTCGGCGTAGGAGATGAACTCTGCAAAGCTGGTAAACGGTGCGTCTTTGGATGCAAGCAGCAGATACGGGTCCTGTTCTACCGCAGCCAGCGGGATCATCGCTTCGGTCGGATTGATGTCGGTTGCACCGGAAACGTAATTGAGGACGAGGTCACAGTTGACCAGACCGAGTGTGTAGCCGTCCGCATCCCGTGTCAGGAAGTCCTCGGTGCCGATGAGGCCGGAGCCACCTTCCTTGTTGGTTACCGTGATCTGCTGGTCGATTACGTCTTTGGGGATGGCGTCCAACACGCCGCGGACCGCCAGGTCGGTTGTGCCGCCGACCTTATACGGGACGATGACTTCGATTCCCTTGGAGGGGTAATCTGAACCGGCGGTATCATTGCCGGAATCGGCGGTGTCGCTTGTGCCGCCGTTCGAGCTGCTGCACGCAGCCAACGATGCAGTCATGGTCAGGGCCAGCAACATAGCAAGAAATCTTTTCATTTCGCTCTCCTCCATATTGTTTCGAAACATACGAAACTAAAATTTACGAAATACGAAAGCTAAAACGAGCAATCGTTTTTCTTTTATGTTTTATATATATCATAACTATGATAAAGTGTCAATTTATTTTCGCATTTGATTTCGTATAAATTTCGAAAGAAAATTTGTGCATTCTGTTTTGCGCTTCATCAGAAAAAAGGACGCAGGAAAGGCAGCAGGTAAATGAGCTTTGTGTTCTATTATTTACTGCAAGCAGAGAGAAAACGGAATGAGAAAGTAATGCTGTATATGTTTGCCATTATTGTTATGCTCACTGGTTGACAATACTTTCCGTGATATGCTATAATGCAGAAAAGGAAAGGGTTTTAACTTCTAAACTTTCGAATTCACTTTCGAATTATTGCAGAGGTGGAATATGGGAAACACAAGGAGTCAGTATATCCTGAGTGCGCTGCGGGATCGTGGGACATTAACCGTGGCAGAGTTATCCGAGCAGCTGGGGGTTTCGCTGGTAACCATCCGAAAGGATGTTCGTGCGCTTGCCGCGCAAAATCTGATTGTTCGGCAGCATGGCAAAATTTCGCTGCCGCTCTCCACACAGCAATCCTATCTGCCATTTAATATGCGCTCGATTTCGCAGATTGACGACAAAAAACGCATTGCGCAGGTTGCGGCATCCATGATCGATCGCGATGACACGATTATTCTGGATGCAGGCACTACCACTTTGGCAATCGCCACCGAAATTCGTGGGCGGCCGCCGGTCAATATTGCGACCAACTCGATCAGCATTCCATATACTCTTTCGGACAGCGACCATTTAATCAGTGTGGCTGGCGGACAGATGCTCAACCACAGCCTGTGTACCGCAGGCTCGGATGCCGAGCATTTCTTCCGCAGTATTCAGGCGGAAAAAGCGTTTATCGGCCTTTCGGGTGTATGGGATAACCTCAGCCTGACGACCGGTTTGAAAGCGGAGGCGGCTGTCAAAGGGGCAATGATCGCGGCGGCGAAGAGGGTCATTGTCGTGGCGGCCAACCAGAAGTTTTATCATAGTCAAATGTTCAATTTCTGTGATGCGGACAAGATTGACACCATCATTACCACCGGACCGACTTTGCCGGAGAGCATATTGGAGCAAATCGAACGGTATCATATCCAGCTCATCTATGCCGATGCGGAGCAACCGGATCCGGCGGAGACATCGGACTGACAGCATGAAAAAAGGTAGACGGGATACCGTCTACCTTTTTGTTTTTATGTGGGTTCGGTTGGCGCTGCCGGTCGGGGCAGCGTCAATTCAAATTCGGTGTGCCAGCCGTCGTGCGGCGGACGCACCAGTCGGATAGAGCCGCTATGCAGCTCCGCTACCTTTTTGACGATCGCCATGCCAAGTCCCGTACCGCCGCCCGAGGTTCTGGCCCGATTCCCGGTGACGAACGGCTCAAACAGAGTGTCTGCCAACTCAGGGGGAATACCGACACCGTTGTCCGCCACCGTTAGTTGTACGGCATCAGGAGTGTCTGTCAGCCCGAAGAACAGCTTTGTTCCGGCAGGATTGTATTGCAGGGCGTTGCTGGTCAGGTTTTCCAGCAGCCGTCGCAGCAGGCGGGGATCAAAAGAGGCAGTGACCGACTCATCCGGCAGGTCGAGCGAGAGGGAAAAACCGCGAGACTCGATTTCAGGGTACTTTTCCGCCAGATAGCTTTTGCAGAATTCGCACAGGTCGGCAGTTTCCGCCTGCAAAACATAGTCCGGATGGTCGAGGCGGACGTAATCAAACAGCGTGTTCATCAGCACGGTGCTGTCCGAGGCTTTGCGGCAGATGGTTTCCAGATACTGCTGCTGCTTGTCGGGCGGCACTACGCCGTCGACCAGTGCTTGCGCATAGCCTTGGATGACGGTCAGCGGCGTTTTCAAATCATGTGACAGGTCGGCAAGCATACGCTGCTTGTCCTCATTGGCCGCTTGCTTTTCTGCACTGACCTGCTCTAATCGATCAAGCAGATGAGTGAAGCTATCGGTTACCTGCCGGAATTCGATGGGAAGCGCATCGGTGTTAACCTCCACACGACGGCCTGCGCCGTAAGCGACAATCGCTTTGTGCAGCGGCAGGATAGCGCGGCGGATTTTACGGCTGAACAGAATGGCCAGCAGAAGGATGACCACCAGAATGATAGGAAGGGAGAGCAGCGACAGTCGGTTGGCACTCTCCAGTGCTTTCAGATAGGCGGTTTCGGTAAAGCGCGGGCAAACAAAGACCAGCGTACGCTCCTCGCCGGTCGTCGTATTATAAACCGCTTTGGTAATGTCCCACTGGCCCTGATAAATGCCTTGCAGCAGCTCAAACTCCCGGTCGGATAGCTGTTCGAGCCATGGGAACAGATCGCCCTCGACAATCCGGTAATTCTCGTCGACAATGCAGTAATCCAGAAAATCAGCCTCGCCGGTTTCGCTGTCATAGCGGTGCAGCGCAATATAGTAATATCCGTCCCTTGGCATATCTGCCATTTCCTGTACGGTATAATACAGGTCGGAATCATATTCGTTAATCATCCAGAGGTCATCTGGGTGAAAATGCTCTTTGAAGTCGTTGTCTGAGGCATAAAGAATATTACTGTCCGCGTCAAACACCATAAAAGCGCAGCCGTTGAAGCGGCGCATGGGAATGGAGGCGAAATCATCCTGTTCCAGCGCCTCGCGGTATTGCAGCATTGTGCCGAGGGAGGGAAAGGCGTTGTCCAGGCGCTTGGAGATCAGTGCGTTGAGCGCGGCGTTGCTGAGAAACACCAGCAGCGAGCAGAGGATGAAATAGGAAATGCAGGTGCGCAGAAAACTTTTGCTCAGCAGCAGTTTATTGGTCTTCAATTTTGTAGCCCAACCCCCTGACTGTTTTAATATACTGCGGATTGGCCGGATCGTGCTCAATCTTGGCGCGCAGGTTGGAGATATGTACCATCATGGTGCTGTCATCGCTTTCGTAAAAGGTGCCGCCCACACATTCATACAGCTGTGCGCGGGTGAATACCCGGCCGGGGCAGCGCATCATTTCCGCAATGATTTTCAGCTCGGTGGAAGTCAGCGGAACGGTCAGACCATTTTTCCGCAGCACAAATTTATCCGTATCCAGTTCTAACTCACCGACGGTAAGCACGCGCGGCGCAGCAGTGGACACATTGTCCGCCCCGAGTTGATAATACCGACGCAGCGCTGATTTGACATAGGCAACAACTTCAAGCGCATTGAAGGGCTTGGTGATATAGGCGTCTGCGCCGATGTTCAGTCCGAGCACCTTGTCTGTGTCCATGCTTTTGGCGGACAGAATGATGATGGGCAGGTTGCTGAATTCGCGCACGCGCTGGATCAGCTCATACCCGTTCAGACCGGGCATCATAATATCCACCAGTGCCAGTGAAATGCCCCCTGCACGGATTTGCTCAAGCGCTGCAGTACCGTCCATGACGGACTGCACGGTAAATTCACTGCTCAGATACAATGTCAGCAGCTCGATGATGTCGCGGTCGTCCTCGGCAATCAGAATGGTATACTTCAAGATTTTCTCTCCGTTTCCGTTGCCCGGCAGACAAATCCACCGGAAAATCCTTTTATTGACAGGCACTTTGTGTGCTTTTCCTAATACTACTATAATCTTCTGCCAATAGCAAGAGCGATGGAAGGAAAAAGGATTGACAGAGCCTTTTGGCAGGGCTTAAGATTATGCAGGGAAAGAAAGGAAGTATGGAAATGAGGAAATCCTATGAAATCGACATGACGCGTGGGCCGCTGCTCAGCCGACTGCTGCTGTTTGCGCTGCCGTTGATTTGTTCGGGCGTGCTGCAGCTGCTGTTCAACGCAGCGGATATCATCGTGGTCGGTCGGTTTGCAGGCAGTCATGCGATGGCTGCGGTCGGATCCACCAGCTCGCTCATCAACCTGCTGGTGAATTTTTTTATCGGCATTTCGGTCGGTGCAAACGTGTTGGTGGCGCGCTTTTGCGGTGCGAATGATTTTGATGATGCGCAGGAAACCGTGCAGACCGCTTTGATTACCGCAGTGGCGGGCGGCGTGATTCTTGTTGTGCTGGGCATCTGTCTGGCGCGGCCCATGCTGGAGTGGATGGCGACGCCGGTTGAGGTGCTGGATCAGGCGGTGCTGTACATGCGTATCTATTTTATTGGCATGCCCGCGACCATGCTGTATAACTTCGGCGCGGCAATCCTACGCGCGGTGGGCGATACCCGACGGCCGTTGTATTTTCTGCTGCTGAGCGGCGCGGTGAATGTGGTGTGCAATCTGTTTTTTGTCATTGCGTTGCACATGGGCGTGGCGGGTGTTGCCACGGCAACCGTGATTGCGCAGGTGATTTCGGCAGTGCTGATTGTGTTGTGCCTGATGCGGGTGGACGGCATGTGCAACGTCAACCTCAAGCGGATGCATTTCCATCGGGATAAATTTGCCCGTATTATGCAGGTCGGTCTGCCGGCAGGTCTGCAAAGCGTGATTTTCAACATTTCAAACGTGTTGATTCAGTCATCGATTAACTCATTCGGCGCGATTGTGGTTGCGGGCAACACTGCGGCAAGTAATATTGAGGGCTTTGTTTATACCTCGATGAATGCGCTGTACCAGACCTCGCTCAGCTTCACCAGCCAAAACCTTGGTGCAAAGCAATACCGCCGCATCGATCAAGTGCTGGTGCGCTGTCTGGTGATGGTTGTTTTGATTGGCGTGGTGCTTGGCAACGGTGCGCATCTGCTGGGACAAAGCCTGCTGGGCATTTATTCGACCGATCCGGAGGTCATTGCCTATGGCATGATGCGTCTGGGCGTGGTAAGCGTTACTTATTTTCTGTGTGGCATGATGGACGTGGTCGCGGGCAGCGTGCGCGGCCTTGGGTATTCCATCCTGCCGATGCTGGTATCGCTGGCGGGCGCGTGTGTATTCCGCATCATCTGGATTTTTACCATCTTTCAGTGGCAGCACACGCTGTTCAGCCTGTATGTGTCCTATCCGATTTCGTGGGCACTGACCATCTGCGCGCATCTGGTGTGTTACTTTGCGGTACGGCGGCGGGTCTTTCCGAAGGCCGAGGAGCAGGCCGCTTGACGGCAGACCGTATAAAAAAAGAGCGTGCAAACCGTTTTCCGGTTTGCACGCTCTTTCGTTTTTCAGCGGTGGGATACGGTCCGTGCGCGAAAGGCGCGCAGGATGTGGCCTATCGTCAGACCAAGCAAGGAGATGACCGCGCCGATGAGCAGCGCGCTCCAGTCGGGAGCGTGCAGGCGGTGGGTGGACAGCATGTTTGCCAGCGTAAACGTCAGGTATGGTACCAGCATGTACAGCACGCCGCACAGCGGCAGGCAGAGCCAGAAACCCTTGTTCCAGCAATTGGTTTCTGCAACCAGAAGGGAAAATACAAAGGTTGCAGCGGGCAGCGCCAGCCACATAACCAGCAAGCCATATGCCATGCCGTCGGTCGCGCCGGTAAAGCACCAGAAGAACAGCAGAGCCAGCAGCCAGACAACAAAATAGCCTGCGGGTAAAAGAAAACGGGCGCGGTTCGGGTGTTTCGTCATAAGACCGCCTCCTTTGGCGCATATAAAGCGGGTGAAATGGCCTTCCGGATACCCTCAGTATAGCATTGCGTGGGGGCGTGCAAGGAGAGAATAGAAATTTGCCTGTCCGGTGAAAAAAAGCTGGGCATCTGCCGGCGCATGTGATATAATGGGTCGGAAAGCTGTCTTGACAGCGAAATTGACACATCGCGTGCGGCGCGGTAAAGAAGGGACAATATGGACAAGGTAAAAGAATTTCTCAAACGCAAGGATATCGTGATTTCGGTCAAACGATATGGTATTGATGCGCTCGGCGCGATGGCGCAGGGCCTGTTCTGCTCGCTGCTGATTGGCACCATCATTGACACGGTGGGCAAACAGCTGGGCATCCCGTTTCTGACGATGACGGTTGCGACGGTCAACGACACGGCGTATACGGTCGGATCGCTGGCTTCGGCCATGAGTGGTCCGGCGATGGCGGTCGCCATTGGCTACGCGCTGCGCTGTCCGCCGCTGGTGCTGTTTTCGCTTATCAGCGTGGGTTTCGCGTCCAATGCGCTAGGCGGCGCGGGCGGACCGCTCGCCGTGCTGTTCGTGGCAATCATCGCAGCGGAGCTTGGCAAGGCGGTCGCGGGAGAAACCCGCATTGATATTCTGGTGACGCCTCTGGTGACGATTGGCGTGGGTGTGGCGCTTTCTGCATGGTGGGCGCCTGCGCTGGGCGCGGCGGCGATGCAGGTGGGCAGTCTCATCATGTGGGCAACCAACTTGCAGCCGTTTCTGATGGGCATTTTGGTGTCCGTGCTGGTCGGCGTGGCGCTGACGCTGCCGATTTCTTCCGCCGCTATCTGCGCGGCGCTCGGCTTGACCGGCTTGGCCGGCGGTGCGGCGGTTGCGGGCTGCTGCGCGCAGATGATTGGCTTTGCGGTTATGTCCTTTCCGGAAAACCGTTGGGGCGGTCTGGTGTCGCAGGGTATCGGCACCTCCATGCTGCAAATGGGCAATATCGTGAAGAATCCGCGCATCTGGATTGCGCCCATTCTGACTTCGGCCATCACCGGTCCGATTGCAACCTGTCTGTTCCGGCTGGAGATGAACGGCCCGCCGGTATCCTCCGGCATGGGTACCTGCGGTCTGGTGGGGCAGATTGGCGTGTATACCGGCTGGTTGGATGATGTGGCTGCCGGTGTAAAGACGGCGGTTACCGCGCAGGATTGGGTGGGACTGCTGCTGATTTCGTTCGTACTGCCCGCAGTGCTGTGTCCGCTCATCAATCTTGCTCTGCGCCGTATCGGCTGGGTCAAAGACGGCGATATGACATTATAAAAAGAGGAGGCCGTGCGGCCTCCTCTTTTTATGCTTACAGTGTGCCCAGTGCGGGGAAAAAACGCGCGAGAAAGAAGAAAATGATGGGAAAGAGCACGGCAGGCAGCAGGTTGCCGACCTTGACCTTTTTGTCAAACATCAGGTTGAAGCCGATGGCAAAAATCAGCACCGAGCCGATGCAGGATATCTGGCTGATGAGCGCGTCGGTCAGCCACGGACGGATGAACCGCGCCAGCAGTGTGATGCCGCCCTGATAGATGAAAAGCGGCAGGATGGACAGGTAAACCCCCTTGCCCAGTGACGCTGCGAAGATCACGGAGGATACACCGTCGAGCACCGCTTTGGCAATCAAAATGGATGGGTCACCGTTCAGTCCATCCTCCAGCGCACCGACAATCGCCATAGCGCCCACGCAGAACAGCAGAGACGCGGCCACAAAGCCCTGCACGAATTTGCCGTCCTCGCTGCTGCCGGAAAAGCGGGTCTGGCACCAGGAGCCAAAATCGTTGAGCCGTGTTTCGATATCCAGCGCTTCACCGACGACTGCGCCCAGCACCAAACTGAGCACCAGCAGCATGGTGTGCTGCGTGGAAAGGGTGCCGTCTTCGATGGTCAGCAGGCCGCTTGCCGCGCCGCCGATGCCAATGAAAAACGTGCACAGCCCGAGCGCCTGCATGATGGTGGTTTCAAAACGCCGCGGCAGTCCGCCCTTGAGAAAAACGCCGAGTGTGGTGCCTGCGGCGATGGTGGCGCAGTTGACTATGGTGCCCAGTCCGATCATGTTGTGTATTACCCCTCTTCTGCTTTACTGTACTAAATTGAATTGTACGGCAAAAGCGGGGTAAAGTCAATTCTTTTCGGGCGTTCAATTACGGCGACGGTATTCTTCATAGGCTGCGATGGCAGCGGTGACTGCGGAGCAGAACAGGAAGATGACCCAACCCGGATGCCACAGGCCATAGAATATGCCAATGCACACATAAACTGCTGCTGCAACCGGAAACGCAATTGAGGCGAACAGCGAGCTGATCGGATGTTTTCGATCGTCGTCGGCATCCTTATCGCCATGGCGGCCAAGACCATACAGTTCACGGTAGTAGCCATCTTTGCGGCCGGACAGGATGCACAAAGCCACGCCTGTCGCGATTATAGCGAACATCACAAAGGTGCCGGGTGTTTCGCGGGGCAGCGCATCATTAAAAAAAGAGCGGGTGAACGGCGACAGGATGAACAGCGCGACCGCGGTTGCAATCATAATGTGCTTGCGCGTTTGGTAGCGGCCATACTCCTGCACAACGGCAGGATCGGGCTGTGCGCTTTCCGCGTGCGGTACAGCGTCCGGCTCTGCGGGCGCGGGCTCATCGGCAAAGCCGAATGTCTCGCGCAGTTCATCGGCTGAACCAATGGATGCAATGACAATACCGGTCGCCTCGGCTTCGTTTTTGCCCTCTTCCAGCAGGGCGTGATACTTTTCTTCCAAATTCGACAGCATATCGGCTTTGATGCGCTGCGTGTCCGCGTTCTGCGGCAGTGTAGCGAACAATGCTTCTATATAGTTACGAATCGTTTCCATTTCCCATATCCTCCTTTGTAAAACGATCGATCACGGTTTGAAGTACGTGCCATTCGGCACATTTGGCAGCATAGGCGCACCGCCCCTCGTCCGTGATGGTGTAATAGGTGCGCGGCCGGCCCTGCGTTTCGCTGCCTTGATAGGGCACGATCCAGCCCTGTTTTTCCAATCGTCCGAATGCGGAATACAGTGTAGTTTCCTTGATCGGGTACTCGCCGCCGCTGCGCCGCTCGATCTCGCGGGAAATCGCATAGCCGTACGAATCCCCCTCGCACAGCAGGCACAGAATCAGCATATCGTTATAACCGCGCATCACGTCGCTTCCCAGCATGGCGGGCCTCCTTTCTACTCCATCTGATGCAGTAATAATAACACAACTACTACGACAGGTCAAGTAGTTTGTGCGGGTTTTTCGATAAAAAAGAAAGCGGCCCATTTGGGCCGCTTTTTGTGCGGTTTCAGCAGTTTTCCAAATCAATAATCAGCTTTTTGCAGTAGGAACAGTACCATGCACGTGCTTCGGCGCGCTGCGTGGGCGTGTGGGAGCCGACCGTCAGTCCGCCACAGGCCCACAGGCCGAACAGCATTTTCTTGTCCTGCGGCTGCCAGCGCAGCGCTTTGTGGTCGCCCAACAGCTTGCCGTCGAGCATTTCTTTTCCGCAGTAAGGGCATTGCATCATCGGTCATACCTCCCTTAAAGATGTCGGTGGGTGAAACGGGTCATGACAGGCAGAATGGGGACTTGCGGAAGTGGTCGCCGCCGACGCGCAGCGCGGTGTCGGGATAGGCGAGGGCGTACAGGTCATCCGCGAGCGCATCGTGTGCCAGAGCGGGTTGCAGTGCGTCCGGCAGCGTGCGTTCGGTGACCGGTTTGACGATAACCGGCAGCGCGCAGGTGTCTTTCATGCGGCGCAGGATGTCCCGGCCGCGCGCACCGACGGCCAGAACGCGGACATATGCTGCGGTCGGCGGGATGCTGGTCGGCAGGTCAAGCCACGCCCGCATGAGCGCACGGCGTACCCGCGCGAGCGGATAACGGCGGGTTTGGGCGGCGGCGCAGACCGAAGCAAAGCTCGTATTGTCACGAATGGCGGCACGCAGCCGGTGCTCCAGTCCGTCGCCGCCGCAATAGCGGGCGAGTTCATCGGGCGACAGCCGCCGCAGATGTGCGAGGATGGCTTGGTCGACCGCGTTGCGCGTTACCGGTGCCGCGCCTTGTTCTATCGCCTGCGTAAGCGCTGCAAACGACGCCTCCGGCATCAGCGAACGGCAGGCATCCGCATCGCCTTGTGCAATCAGCTTGCGAAGATAGGATGCTGAGGGCAGACCGTCCTCCGGGACGTCGCTGTCGTGCGCACTGCCCGCACGTAAAACGGCAAGCGGCTGCATCATGCTCTCGAGCGTGTCCAGCGCGCACAGATATTCGACGGCGAGGGTGTTGTTGGGGCTGGTCAGCAGCGCGCCGGCTTCCGGGTCGGCTGCGCTGACCGCCTGCTGCATGGCGGCGGCATAGGGCAGTCCGGCCCCAAGCGCCTGACGCAGCGCGTCTGCGTGTTCTCCTTCTGCGCGCGACAGGTCGGCCGCGCGGCGCAGCAAGGCAAGGTCGGCATGCTCCGCGCCGAAGGACAGATGGGTCACGCAGCCCAGCGCATCCAGCAGCGAGACTGCGCCGAACGCAAAACCGGACGCCGACCACAGACAGGCGGACAGCGGTGTTTCGAGCACCAGATCCACGCCGCACTGCACGGCGGCCTCCGCACGGCGGTACTTTTCCATGACCGCAAGGTCGCCGCGCTGGACGAAATTGCCGCTCATCGCGCACACAATGGCCGTGTCTGCGCCCAGCGCGCGGCGGGTTTCGGCAAGATGATGTGCATGTCCCGCGTGGAACGGATTGTATTCGGCAACAATGCCGCAGACGGTCATAAACAGGCTCCTTTAAATCGCAAATACACAGGGGCATAGAGTAAAATTTGGCTTGTACATTTGCGCCAAATCGTGTAATATAAGAATGTAACATTATTATATCGGCTTCCGCGGCTTTGTGCAAGCCGCCAAATACGGCACAAGGGAGTTTTGCAAATGAAAGTTCTGGTTATCAACGCCGGCAGCTCTTCGCTCAAGTATCAGCTGCTCGACACTGAGTCCGGCGAGGTCATGGCCAAGGGTTTGTGCGAGCGCATCGGCATCGACGGCGTGCTCACCCACACCGGCAACAAGTCGGATGAGAAATTCAAGTTTGATATCGCAATGCCGACGCATAAAGAAGCGATCCAGGCGGTTATCGACGTACTGCTGGATCCCGAAAAGGGCGTTATCTCCTCGATGAGCGAGATTGACGCGGTCGGTCATCGCGTGGTACACGGCGGCGAGTTCTTCTCGGACAGCGTCATCATCACCGAAAAGGTCATCAAGGCGATCGAGGACTGCGTACCGCTCGCACCGCTGCACAATCCGCCCAACCTCATCGGCATTCAGGCTTGCCGCGACGTTATGGGTCCGGACGTTCCGATGGTTGCGGTATTCGACACCGCGTTCCATCAGACCATGCCGCAGTCGCATTACATGTATGCGATTCCGTATGAGTACTATGAGAAGTACAAGATTCGCCGCTACGGTTTCCACGGCACCAGCCACAAGTATGTTTCCCAGCAGGCTGCCGAGATGCTCGGCCGTCCGATCGAGGAGCTGCGCCTTATCACCTGCCATCTGGGCAATGGTTCTTCTATCTGCGCGATTAACCGCGGCAAGAGCTATGATACTTCGATGGGCTTCACTCCGTTGGACGGTCTGCCGATGGGCACCCGCGCGGGCAATCTGGACCCGGCTATCATTGAGTTCCTGGCTGAGCATGAGAATATCTCTGCGGCAGATGTTATCAATATTCTCAACAAGAAGTCCGGTATGCTGGGTATTTCGGGCGTTTCGTCCGACTTCCGCGATCTGGACGCCGCCATTGCCGACGGCAATGCGCGTGCGGCGCTGGCCAAGGAAATGTTCAACCTGTCGGTTAAGAAGATTATCGGCTCGTACATCGCGGAGATGGGCGGCGTAGACGCTATCATCTTTACCGCGGGCGTAGGCGAAAACGACCGTTCGGTTCGTTGGGACGTTTGCGAGCACATGGAGTATCTCGGCATCAAGATCGATCCGGAGAAGAACAAGTATCGCGGCACGCAGATGGATATTTCCATTGACTGGGCGCGTGTGCGTGTGCTGGTCATCCCCACCAACGAGGAACTGATGATCGCCAAGGACACCGAGCGTCTGGTAAACGAAGCAAAGTAACAAAGAAAACGGAAAAACGGGGCGGGGCAACAAGGCTTTGCCCTGTTTTTCTGCCGTCAGGGAGGACAATATGCAGGAAAACACACTTCGACAGGAACGGAAATACTGCGCGCGGCTGGGCTGGGCGATGGTGCTGACAACCGTGATCATGCTGGTGTGGCAAATGGGGCTGATGGCTTTATCGCTGGCCGGACGTTTGGCTGGCGGCGAGAGTACGTATATGCTGCTGGCGCTTGTGGGCTATTATCTGCCCGCGCTGCCGCTGTCTTATTGGCTGTGCCGCCGGATACCCGTACCCGAGCGCGTGCAGCGTCCACTGACCGTGCGTTTGCTGGTGCGCTGGTTTGTCATCGGCATCGGCCTGATGTGGGTGGGGTCGCTGATCGGATCGTGGCTCAATGATCTGGTCTATCAGATAGCAAATCTGGAGACAGTCGATCTGGTGACCGAAACCTTTAACGAAATGCCGCTGGTGGTCATGCTGCTGGGCGCATGCGTGCTGGGTCCGCTGTGTGAAGAGCTGTTGTTCCGTGGTCTGATTGCCGGGCGGCTGGCGCGGTATGGACAAAAACCGGCAGCATTTATTTCCGCGCTGCTGTTCGGTCTGTATCACGCAAACCTGTCGCAGTTTTTCTATGCGTTTCTGCTGGGATTGCTGCTGGCCTATGCGTATTTTTATACCGGAAAGCTCAAAACATCGGTCGTGCTGCATATGCTGTTTAATTTTTACGGGTCGTTTGTCATCTATCTGCTGCCCGAGGATGGAGTGCTGCCCGTACTGTACGGGCTGAGCTGGCCGGTTCTGACCATTGTGGGCGCGGTGCTGCTGGTGCGCGGCAGAAAACAGCAGTTGTGGGCGCATGGTCCGTGTGCGCCGTCCATGCGGACGGTATTTGGCAGCGTCGGCATGACCCTGGCTATCATTCTCTGCTTTGTGCAGGCGGCAACCATGTATGTTTACTAGAAAGGCGGAAATAGGCAATGCGAGTGGATTTGCATATGCATACGGGGTATTCGGCGGACGCCGCTTTCCCGCAGACCGTGGCGGATAAAGTGCACGCCTGTCGGGCGGCAGGGCTGGATATCATCGGCATCACCGACCATCTGGATTTTTACCGTACTCATGGTCCAGCGGAAAACCGGGACGCGGAAGCCTGCCTGCGCGACGTGCGGGCAGCCAAGGAAGCGGCGGAAGGGATTGAGGTGCTGGTTGGGATTGAAATCGGACAGATTCACGCCGATTCCGCGGCGGATGCGTTTGTGCGCGGGCACCAGCTGGACATGGTAATTGGCTCGCTGCATGCGATGCCCAACGACCTGGACATTTATTTTCACGATTATGAGCATCTGGACTGCGATGTGTTTTTGCAGGAATATTTTGATCAGGTACTGGAGATGGAGGCGCACGGCGGCTTTGACGTGCTGGCGCACATCGACTATCCGCTGCGCGTGATGAAGCACGGGGACTATGTGCCTTCCTTCGACCAATATATGGATCGCGTGCAGCAGGTGCTGCGCACCTGCATCGACCACGGCTATGCACTCGAACTGAACGCCGCAGGGCTGGCCGGATGGCAGAAAAAGGTCGGTCCGCCGCAGAATATCCTGTATGAATACCGCCGTATGGGCGGCGAACGCATCTCTATCGGCTCGGATTCACACACGCTGGATACGGTTGGCCGCGGCGTGGCGGACTGCACGGCGAATGCGCTGGACGCGGGCTTTACGACGGTCACCGTGTTCCGCGGACGCAAGCCGGAACAGGTGTCATTAACATAATAAGCAGGGAGAAATCATGTTATTTCATAATAGAAACGAAATCACGCACGCCGAAACCACAGTGCAGGGGCGCGCAAAGATCAATCTGACATTGGATGTGACCGGCCGCCGGGACGACGGCTATCATACGGTTAAAATGGTAATGCAGTCGGTCACACTGCATGACGAGGTCAGGGTGACTATTACCCACGGCGAGAAAAAACCGCGCGGCATTGTGCTCAGCTGCAACCTGCCCTATCTGCCGCTGGACGAGCGCAATCTGGCTTATCGCGCAGCGGATCTGTTCTATCAGCAGACGGGAACACTGCTGGAAACGTGCGAAATTCATATTGAAAAGCGCATTCCGGTGGCCGCGGGGCTGGCCGGTGGCTCGACTGACGCGGCGGCGGTGCTGCGCGCGCTCAATGTGCTGCATGAGACCGGACTGAGCGACGACGAGCTGTGCGAGATGGGACTGAAGATCGGCGCGGATGTGCCGTACTGCCTGCGCGGCGGTACGATGCTGGCCGAGGGTATCGGCGAGGAGCTGACCGCCTTGTCGCCCATGCCACATTGCTGGGTTGTGCTGTGCAAGCCGCCGTTTGGGGTTTCCACCAAGGAGGTTTATACGGAAATCGACGCGGTGGAGCTGAAAAACCGGCCGGATACGGCGGGCATGATTCGCGCGCTGGAAAACGGCGACTTTGCAGGAGTGTGCAAACGCCTGAGCAATGTTATGGAACTGGTGACGGCAACAAAGCGCCGCCAGATCGGAGAAATCAAGGCGTGTCTCGAGGAAAACGGCGCGGACGGTACGCTGATGAGCGGCTCTGGGCCGACCGTATTCGGCCTATTCTCGGATGAGGGCCGCGCAAAGACCGCGGCGAAAATGCTGTCCCGCCGCTTTGCGGATACTTTCCTGACTGAAACGGTATAATGAACCTGCCTTCCGGGCATACTGGGGACACCAGATGACGGAAGGCGGTATTTTTATGACACAGCAGACCAAACGGGCGGTAATTGCGGTGGTGACCGCGTGCAGCATACTGTTGGCAGGGGCATTTGCGCCGCAGCAGATGCGCAGCGCGTGGTGGTGCACGGCGTTTTCCGTCACCTGTGACGAGGCGGCGGCACCGTCGGAAAATGGAAATTCGGTTACATTTCGATGCAAATTGGTCGATTGGTGGTGCGAGATCACGGGATAAAACTTGCCGCGCCTGTCCCTCTGTGGTATAATAGCCGCAAAGCGGCATTCCTGTTTCGTACCGGAAAACCGGCCGCAAACCTACCAACGGAGGAAAAACATGAAGATTATCAATGAAAAGGGCAAGCTGTTCGGCATTATCAATATCGTCGACCTGCTTGTGCTGGTGGCGGCCATCGCTGTTATTGCGGGCGTAGGCTATAAGCTGTTTGCGCCTCAGATTGCAAATGCAGCTGCCAAACAGGTTCCCATGACCGTCACCGTCCGTGTGCGCGGCGCAACGCCCTTCCTGGTGCAAGAGGTGCAGCGCAACAGTCAGGTTGGCAAGAAAATCGTCAGCGGCAGCTCGTATACCGATGCGGTGATTACGGACATGCAGATTCAGGACTACGTACAGCAGGTGACTACAGCGGATGGCAGCATTGTCGATGCGCTGGACCCGAGCAAGAAGGATCTGGTGTTCACGATTGAAACCACAGTAGCAGAAGGAACAGCGGCGCCTGCCATCGGCACGCAGGAGGTGCGCGCGGGCCGCACGTTTATTGTAAAGACCAACGACTTTGAGACGACCGGCAACATCGACATGGTCGATATCGCGGATTCAGCGGAATAAGCCTATGAAAGCGATTTTTCAAAACAGCCTGCTGGTGCGGGCAGTGCTGCGCTTGCGTGAATGGTATCACGAGGGCGCAATCGCGGGATTTTTCCGGAAGGTCGCGGGTGCGTATCCGGATTCCCGGTTTCGCCGCATGTGGGACGGTTTTTGCGCCGCACCCATCTGTACGGCGGCCAACAGCCGCTATGCGCGCATTATCGCTGCGCTGCGGCGCTTTGTCGAACATCTGGGCGATGCGGCGGCGCAAAGCCTGATTTACCGGATCTGCCTTGCCATATGGAGGCCGGTTTCGAACTTCCTCGGCGGCGGCGTGGTCGGCCGGGTATGCCGGTTTTTCGGCGTGCGCGGTCTGCTGCTTGTATGTTTGGCAATGTATCTGCCGCTGGATGTACTCGTTCGGTGGCTATCCACAACCAAGGGATACCTGCCCGGCTTTGTCGGTTCGGTATGGGATGAATGCCTGATGCTCGCGGCCTTTGCCTACATTCTGTGGCACACCGCGATGCGTCGCGCGCCGCTTCAGTCGCGTGCAACGCCTGTGGATGCATATCTGCTGCTGTTCATCGGCGTGGGCTTTTTCCTGATGTGCGCAGTGTCGCCCTATCCGTCCATTGCGGTGGCTGGCTTGCGCGCGGTGGTGCAGTACCTGTTCTGGTTTTTCCTTGTCACGCGACTGATTGAGGACGACCGTGACTTTGCCATTTTTTACGGCGCGCTGCTTGCCATGGCGATTCCGATTACGCTGCACGGCATATATCAGTATATTGTTGCCGCGCCCATTCCGGCGGGCTGGGTGTCCCAGACCGAGGAAAGCGTGCGCACGCGCGTCTATTCGCTGACCGGCAGCCCGAATATCATGGGCAGTCTGCTGGTGCTGTTCGCGCCCATGGCGGCGGGTTTGGCGTATTACTGCAAAAAGATGTGGGTCAAGGTGCTGGCCATCGGCGTGACCGGTATGATGTGCCTGTGTTGCATCTTCACCTTCTCCAAGGGCGCGTGGGGCGGCTTGGCGGTCGCGGTGATTGTGTTCGCCATCTTCCTGGACCGCCGTCTGATTGCATTGATGGCCGTGGCCGGTGCGGGCGCGCTGCTGGCAATCCCGTCGATCGCCAATCGTATCACCTATATGTTCACGGCGGACTATATGGAGGCCAGCCAACGGGCGGGCCGTATGGTGCGCTGGGAGACCGGACTCAACCTGTTGCATGAGTCTAATCCGTGGCTGGGCTTCGGACTGGGCCGCTTCGGCGGCGCGGTTGCCATGCAGAATAAAATCATCGAAGAGACGGACACCTTCGAGTATTTCTACATGGACAACTATTATCTGAAAACGCTGGTGGAGATGGGCTATCTCGGCTTGATTTTCTTCATCATTCTGCTGTTCGGTATGATGCTCTGGTGTCTGCGCGCAATCGGTCGGACGAATTTTAATCAGACCGACCGAACTCGCGTGCTTGCGGTGTCGATGTTTGCGGGCATGTGCGGCGTGTTGGTGCACTGCTATTTCGAGAATATCTTCGAAGTGCCGTACATGATGGCCTATTTCTGGAGCATGGCGGCGGCGATATTGTATCTGGGATATTTCCGTAAACGAAAACAGGATCCGGCGGGAAAACGTTGACCTGCTTTTGCAAAGAAAACAGTATAATCCATGAAAAAGGACGACAAAACTGCGGTTTTGCCGTCCTTTTTTGCGCACTTTACACAATCCTTTTTGCTTTACACGGATTTTACAAACACGGACTTTTGGATTTTACATTGTCCCCGTAATATATGCTTGTAACGAAAAAAACGATCTGAATGAAAAGGAGAAATTCAAGTTATGAAAAAGAGTGTATCCCTGCTTTTGGCAGGCCTGATGCTGTGCGGTGCGCTGGCTGGCTGCGGCAGCAATGATGCAAACACGAGCAATTCCAGCACGGACGACAGCGCCTCTACCGGCATGTCCGGCGCGATTACAGTTATTTCTCGCGAGGACGGTTCGGGCACGCGCAGCGCATTTGTTGAGCTGACCGGCGTAGAGGACGACAACGGTGACAACACCACCGCAGAGGCGGAAATCGCCAACAAGACCGATGTGGTGCTGACCAGCGTAGCCGGCAATGAGAGCGCGATTGGCTATGTTTCGCTCGGCTCTCTGAACGATACCGTCAAGGCGATTCAGGTAGACGGTGTGGACGCTACGGTGGAGAACGTCAAGAGCGGCGACTACACGCTGTCCCGTCCGTTCAACATTGCCACCAAGGGCGAGCCGACCGGCGTTGCGGGGGACTTCATTAACTTCATTCTGAGCGCTGACGGTCAGGCAATCGTGGAAGAAGAAGGCTACATCAAGGTCAACGATGCAGCGGAAGCCTTCACCACGGACGGTTCGGAAGGTCAGATTGCAGTTGGCGGTTCCTCCTCGGTTTCTCCGGTGATGGAAAAGCTGATTGAGGCTTATAAGGCAGTAAACCCCAAGGCTAAGATTGAGCTGCAGACCTCGGACTCCACCTCCGGTATGACCGGCGCAATGGACGGCACCTTTGCCATCGGCATGGCTTCCCGTGAGCTGAAGGATGAGGAGAAGGCGGAACTGACGCCCACCTCTATCGCACTGGACGGTATCGCGGTGGTCGTTAACCCGGCCAACAGCATTACGGGCCTGACGATGGATCAGATTAAGAGCATCTACACCGGCGAGACCACTGACTGGGCCGACGTAGCTGCGTAAGAATAACCGAACACGGGAAATCAGGGCGAAATCCGTTTCGCCCTTTCCCACTGTCTATGGGGTGAAAACATGAACGAATCCGCAACTCGGCAGAAGGGCGGCATGAGAAACCTGCTTGAAAAGGTGATGCACGGCGTGTTTTTTGTCTGCGCGCTCGCGTCCATTCTTGCGGTAGCCCTGATCTGCGTTTTCCTGTTTGCCAACGGCATTCCCGCCATCCGCGAAATTGGTGTGCTGGACTTTCTGACCGGCACGACATGGAAGCCGGGCAACGATGTTTACGGCATTCTGCCGATGATTGTCGGCAGCATTTACATCACAGCCGGCGCTATTGTTATCGGTGTGCCGATTGGCCTGCTGACCGCGATTTTTATGGCATTCTATTGCCCAAAGCGCATTTACGGCGTGCTCAAGCCCTGCACCGAGCTGCTGGCGGGCATTCCGTCCATCGTGTACGGCTTTTTCGGCATGGTGGTTATCGCGCCGGTGGTACTCGATGTAGCCAAATTCTGCGGCTCAAAGATATCCTCCGGCTCGACCATTCTGTCTGCATCCATCCTGCTTGGCATCATGATACTGCCGACCATTATCGGCGTATCCGAAGCGGCGCTGCGTGCGGTACCGAACGCCTATTATGAGGGTGCGGTCGCCATGGGCGCCACCCATGAACGCGCGATTTTTTCGGTCATGCTGCCGGCTGCGAAGTCCGGTGTGCTGGCCGGTATTGTGCTGGGCATCGGCCGTGCCATCGGTGAGACGATGGCGGTTATCATGGTCGCGGGCAATCAGCCGCGACTGACCGGCAGCCTGCTCAAGGGCATCCGCACGATGACGGCGAATATCGTCATCGAAATGGGCTACGCGACCGGCCTGCACCGTGAGGCCCTGATCGCCACGGGTGTGGTTTTGTTCGTGTTCATCTTGCTGATTAACCTCACCTTCTCGGTGCTGAAAAGGAGGAAGGACGCATGACAACCGAAGCGACGACTGCTGTCAAGAAAACCGCAGTCCAGACGGCGGAAAAGCGGCCGCGGGTATACGGACGCGGCAAAGCGCGCCTGCAAAAAGGGCTGGTGTACGGTGCGGCAATCCTCACCTTTGCCGTGCTGCTGTTTCTGATTGCATATATTCTGATTAACGGTGTGCCGCACCTCAAACCGTCGCTGTTTGAGTGGACCTATAATTCAGACAACGTATCCATGATGCCGGCCATCATCACAACTGTGGAGATGACCTTGCTTGCGCTGCTGCTGGCGGTGCCGTTCGGCCTGTTCACCGCAGTGTATCTGAACGAATATGCGTCCCGCGGCAACAAGCTGGTGGGTGTCATCCGCATCACCACTGAGACGCTGTCCGGCATCCCGTCGATTGTTTACGGTCTGTTCGGCATGCTGTTTTTTGTCACCCAGCTGCACTGGGGATATTCGCTGCTCGCAGGCGCAATGACGCTGGCCATCATGATTCTGCCGCTTATCATGCGCACGGCGGAAGAAGCGCTGATCTCGGTGCCGGATACCTACCGCGAAGGTTCGTTTGGCTTGGGCGCAGGTCGTTTACGCACGGTGTTTCGCATCGTGCTGCCCAGCGCGATGCCGGGCATCCTGTCGGGTATCATTCTGGCGATCGGCCGCATCGTGGGCGAAACCGCAGCGCTGATTTTTACGGCCGGTACCATGGCGCAGATCCCGGGTTTGTTCCAGTCCGGTCGTACGCTTGCCATTCATATGTATGTGTTGTCCGGCGAGGGCCTGAATATGAATGAAGCCTATGCCACCGCGGTGGTTCTGCTGGTGGTTGTGCTGCTGATGAATACGATTTCGGCGATTGTTGCTAAAAAGCTGACCAAAAAGTAATCGGAGGAAGCTATGGAGCAGAATAAAATTGAGATTCGGGACATGAACCTCTATTACGGGGACTTCCATGCCCTGCACGATATTGATTTGGATATCAAGGCCAATGAGATTACGGCGTTCATCGGGCCTTCCGGCTGCGGAAAGTCAACGCTTTTGCGCTCACTCAACCGTATGAACGATTTGGTCGAGGGCTGCAAGATTACGGGCGACATCCGTCTGGACGGAGAGGACATCTATCACGACTGTGATGTGAATATTTTGCGCCGCCGCGTGGGTATGGTATTCCAGAAGCCCAATCCGTTCCCGATGTCCATTTATGACAATATTGCCTATGGTCCGCGCACGCACGGCATCAAGAGCCGTGTCAAGCTCGATGAGATCGTCGAGACTTCGCTGCGACATGCTGCCATATGGGATGAAACCAAGGACTGCCTGAAAAAGTCCGCGCTGTCCATGTCGGGCGGCCAGCAACAGCGTATCTGCATTGCCCGCGCGCTTGCAGCCGACCCGGAAGTGCTGCTGATGGACGAGCCGACCTCTGCGCTCGACCCGATTTCCACCGCGAAGATTGAAGACCTTGTACTCGAACTGAAAAAAGATTATACTATCGTTATGGTCACGCACAATATGCAGCAGGCCACCCGCGTATCCGATACCACCGCGTTTTTCCTGCTTGGCGACATGATTGAGGTTGGAGATACCGAAAAGCTGTTCTCCATGCCAAAGGACAAGCGCACCGAGGATTACATTACGGGGAGGTTTGGCTGATGAGAAACCGTTTTGATTCGCAGCTTCTGGAGCTGAATAACGAGCTGATTGCTATGGGGGCGCTGTGCGAGAATGCGATTGCAAGTTCGGTCAAAGCGCTGCTCGGCGGCGACACCCAGCTGGCTGCATCCGCTATCCGCATCGATCAGGAGATCGACCGCAAGGAGCGTGAGATTGAGTCCATGTGTCTCAAGCTCCTGCTGCAGCAGCAGCCGGTGGCAAGCGATCTGCGCCTGATTTCATCTGTCCTCAAGATGATTACGGATATTGAGCGCATCGGCGATCAGGCAAGCGATATCGCAGAGATTGTCACCTATTTGTCCGGCGCGTGCGGTCACAACCAGCATATCCAGGAAATGGCGCAGGCGACTATCAAAATGGTGACCGACAGCCTGGATGCATTTGTGCGCCGCGACCTGACGCTCGCGTGGAGCGTAATCGAGTATGACGACGTGGTCGACAATCTGTTTGCCGAGTGCAAGAAGGATTTGATTGCAGAAATTGCACAAAATGCGGACGACGGCGAGCGTGTGCTGGATATCCTGATGATTGCCAAGTATCTGGAGCGCATCGGGGATCACGCAACCAACATCGCCGAGTGGGTGGAGTTCTCCATCACCGGCACACACAAGACACCGGCCAACTGAGGTGCGGTATCATCGATAAAAAGGTTTGGAAATGCAGCTGCTCCGGGCAGCTTTGAGGAGGAAACGCAATGATTTATTGCGTGGAGGACGATGCAGGCATTCGGGAACTGGTCGTCTATACACTGCAAAACACGGGCATGGAAGCCCGTGGGTTGGAGGATGGCAGCGCGCTGTTTGCGGCGCTGCGTGAGAAAAAGCCGCAGCTGATTCTGCTGGATATCATGCTGCCGGGGGAGGATGGCATCACCATCCTACGCCGGCTGCGTGAAACACAGGATACGGCGGCTATCCCGGTCATTCTGCTGACGGCAAAAAATACGGAATATGACAAGGTGGTCGGGCTGGACAGCGGCGCGGACGATTATGTCGCCAAGCCCTTCGGAATGATGGAGCTGGTGGCGCGCATCCGCGCGGTGCTGCGCCGCACGCAGACCGAGCCGGGCGGCGGAGAGGAAACACGGCTTCTGGTTGCGGGGGATATCTGCGTAGACGAGCGCGCGCACAGCGTGTTTGTCGGTGAGCAGGAGGTGCAGCTGACGCTCAAGGAGTACCAATTGCTGTGCCTGCTGATGAAAAACCGTGGCGCGGTGCTCACGCGCGATGTGCTGCTGGAGAATATCTGGGGCTATGGCAACGAGAGTGAAACCCGGACGGTGGATGTGCACATTCGCACCCTGCGGCAAAAGCTGGGCGCGGCGGGTTCGATGATTGAAACTGTGCGCGGCGTTGGCTATCGCATGGGGGAACATGCATGAGAAAGCGCGTTTTCAGCAGCATTTTTCTCACCGCGCTGGTCACGCTGATCGTTACGGTATCCCTGCTGCTGGTGGCGGTGCATTCCGGGCTCTCGCAGGATTTGCGGGAGCGTCTGAGCGAGGAGTGCAATTACATCGCCGCAGCGGCTGACACCGGAGAGGAACAGGAGCTGCAGCGTATCGGCAATGTGTATGCCGACCGCATTACGCTGGTCGACGCAGACGGCACCGTGCTGTATGACAACAAGAGTGACGCGGCACAAATGGAAAACCATGCTTCGCGTCCCGAAATTGCCGAGGCGCTGGAAAAAGGCGTGGGTGAGTCCAGCCGCCTGTCCGATACGTTGGCGGAGCAGACCTATTACTATGCAATCCGACTGGCAGACGGCACAGTGCTGCGGGTTTCCTCGACGGCGGACAGTGCGTTCGGCGCATTATCATCCGCCTCGCCGTGGATTGTGCTCGTCGTGCTGCTGGCGCTGCTGGTGGCGGCGCTGCTGGCAAGCTGGCTGACCCATGTGTTTCTGGCGCCGATTGTGGCGCTCGATCTGCATGAACCGCTCAAAAATGATGCGTATGATGAGTTGTCGCCGCTTCTGCACCGGATGGATAAGCAGAACCGCAAGATAGAGTCGCAGCTGTGCGAACTCAAACGGCGGCAGGCGGAATTTGACGACATCACCGCCCGCATGGATGAAGGATTGGTGCTGTTTTCTGCACAGGGCGACATTCTGTTTGCCAACCGCGCGGTGCGGGTACTGTTTCCCAAGGACAGCGCGACCGGAGGATACATGACGCTGTGCCGTGATGCGGAGTATATCCGCGTGGTGGAGAAAGCGCTCGGCGGCGAAAGCGCGCACGGACGGATGGAAAAGGACGGGCGTGTGTACTCGCTGACGGCAAGCTCGGTCGCCGGAGAGGGGCAGAGCCACGCGGCGGTGCTGTTCGTGGTGGATATCACCGAGCGTGAGCAGGCTGAGCGCCAGCGGCAGGAATTTACGGCAAACGTTTCACACGAGTTGAAAACGCCGCTGACCAGCATCATGGGCTTTGCGGAGATTATGGAGAACGGCATCGTTCGGCCGGAGGATATCGGTCGCTTTGCCGGTAAAATCCGAAGCGAAGCCATGCGCCTGCTGACACTCATTGAGGATATCATCCGTCTGTCCCGGCTGGACGAGGGTTCGTCCGTACCGTTTGAATCGGTGGAATTGTCCGCGCTGTGCGGCACAGTGCGCGATCGACTCGCACACAAGGCGGCGGAGCACAAGATAACCTTGTATCTGACGGGCAAACCGGTTACGGTGTCCGGTGAGCGGCGCACGCTTGAGCAGATGGTATTTAATCTGGCGGACAATGCTATCGCGTATAATAAGCCGCATGGATCGGTGACGCTCCAAACGGGTGAGGAAAACGGCGTGCCGTTTGTGCGTGTGTCGGACACCGGTATCGGTATCGCGCCTGCCGATCAGCCGCGCGTGTTCGAGCGGTTTTACCGCGTGGACAAGAGCCACAGCAAGCAGACCGGCGGTACCGGCCTTGGACTGTCGATTGTCAAGCACGGTGCAGCGCTGCACCATGCGCAGATCGATCTGCACAGCACGCTGGGCGAGGGCACCGAAATAACACTGCGTTTTCCCAAAGCAGAATAAAAAGAAATCCCGCAGGGATTCTCCCTGCGGGATGCTTTTTTTATCAAGACAAACGGTTTTTGAAATCCTCATAGTCAAACATGCGCACGGCCTCATCCGTGCCGTCCGCGCGGCGAATCGCGATGAGCGGCAGCGGTACACCGTTAAAGGTATTGGTTTTGACCATGGTGTAGAGCGCCATGTCCTCAAACATGACCTGATCGCCCGGACGCAGTGTGTTGTCGAAGGAATATTCCCCAATCACGTCGCCCGCGAGGCAGGAGCGGCCGGTGAGCAGATAGGTAAACGCTTTTTTGCCCGGCTCGTCCGCACGGGACACCGGCGGACGGTAGGGCATTTCCAGCACATCCGGCATGTGACAGGCCGCAGATGTGTCCAGAATGGCGATCTCCTTGCCGTTTTTCATCACTTCGAGCACGGTGGAAATCAGATAGCCTGCGTTGAGCACAACAGCCTCGCCCGGTTCCAGATAAATCTGCACGTTGTACTTTTCGCGCAGATAGTTGACGCACTGCACCAGCGTTTCCACGTCGTAATCGTCTCGCGTGATGTGGTGACCGCCGCCAAGGTTGAGCCACTTCATCCCTTCCATATACTTGCCGAAGCGTTCCTCGAATGCCTCGACCGTGCGCACCAGATCGTCCGCGTTCTGCTCACACAGGGTGTGGAAGTGCAGACCGTCGATGCCGGTGAGCAGCTCGGGCTGGAAGTTCGCCTCCGTGATGCCCAAGCGTGAAGCTGGACCGCAGGGATCATAAATCGCATGCTCGGCGGGCTGGGTGGAGCACTCGGGATTAACGCGCAGGCCGCAGCTTTTGCCCGCTGCGCGCGCAAGGCTGCCGTACGCCTTCCACTGATGGAACGAGTTGAACACGATGTGGTCGGCGTAGTTTAAAATCTCCTGAAATTCGCCCTCGGCATAGGCGGGGGAGTAGACGTGCGTCTCACCGCCGAACTCTTCCTTGCCAAGTCGCGCTTCGTACAGGCCGGATGCGGTCGTGCCCGCCAGATATTCGCGCAGCAGCGGATAGACCGAGAACATGGAAAACGCCTTTTGCGCCAGCAGGATTTTTGCGCCTGTGCGGTCGGCCACATCACGCAGGACGGCCAGATTCTGCACCAGACGGTTTTCGTCCACGAGAAAGCAGGGCGTGGGCAGTTCGGTAAATTTCATATCAGTCCACCAATACCGGATTTTCGTTGATTTGCCACGGCAGACCCCATTTATTCAGGGCTTCCATGTACGGATCGGGATCGAACTCCTCAACCGTATATACGCCGGGCTTGTTCCACTTGCCGGTCATCAGCATGGCAGCGCCGATCATGGCGGGCACGCCTGTTGTGTAGCTGATGGCCTGCGAGCCGACCTCGCGGTAGCACTCTTCGTGGTCGCAGACGTTGTAGATATAGGCAGTCTTTTCCTTGCCGTCCTTCTTGCCGGTGAAGATGCAGCCGATGTTGGTCTTGCCCTTGGTGCGCGGACCGAGGGTTGCGGGGTCGGGCAGCAGCGCCTTGAGGAACTGAATCGGCACAATCTGATGTCCCTCGAATTCGATTGGGGTGGTGGACAGCATGCCGACGTTCTCCAGACACTTCATATGGGTGAGATAGCTCTGGCCGAAGGTCATGAAAAAGCGGATGCGCTTAACGCCCGGGATGTTCTTCGCCAGCGACTCGATTTCTTCATGATGCAGCAGGTACATGTCTTTGTGACCAACCTGATCAAAGTCATATTCACGCTTGATGGACATGGCCGGGATTTCGACCCAGTGGCCGTTTTCCCAGTACGATCCGGGTGCGGAAACCTCGCGCAGGTTAATTTCGGGGTTGAAGTTGGTGGCAAACGGATAGCCGTGGTCGCCGCCGTTGCAGTCGAGAATGTCGATGGTGTCGATCTGGTCAAACAGGTGCTTCTGGGCATATGCGCAGTAGGCCTGCGTGACGCCCGGGTCAAAGCCCGAGCCTAAAAGTGCGGTTAGGCCTGCCTTTTCGAACTTTTCCTTATACGCCCACTGCCATGAATAGTCGAAGTAAGCGGTGAAGCCCTCTTCCTTGCAGCGCTTTTCGTAGATTTCGCGCCACTTGGGGTCGTCAGTGTCCTCCGGCTCATAGTTTGCCGTGTCCATATAGTTGACGCCGCACTTGAGGCATGCATCCATGATGGTCAGGTCCTGATAGGGCAGGGCGATGTTCATGACGATATCGGGCTTATACTCGTCGATGAGTGCCACCAGCTCGTCAACGTTATCTGCATCGACCTTCGCGGTGCGGATTTTGGTGGGCGTGGTACCCTCCAGCTTTTCCTTGATTGCGTCGCACTTGGATTTGGTGCGCGAGGCAATCATGATTTCCTCAAATACGCTGCTGTTCTGGCAGCACTTGTGAATGACAACCGAGGCTACGCCGCCGCAGCCGATGATGAGTGCTTTTCCCATAAGTGAAACCTCCAATTTCTATATAATGCGATAATGTGCTGTGCGTAAATTTGAATCGAAAACCGCTATGCGGCTTTCATCAAAAATCAGGACATGAGCCTGACTTTTGATACTCCGACTTAGCCGCCTTGGGCGGCGTCCGGGGGTATCGAAAACAGGTTTTTGTGGAACCTGTTTTCGTATATAGGGGGTATGGATACCCCTATACTTCCTCCACTTTTTCCAAAAGTTTTTGAACGTAATTCGGCAAATAGAATGCACCTTTGTGCAGGTTGGTGTTGTAGTATTTGGTTTCGATGCCGCGGGCGTTCCATGTGTCCGCATCGAGATCGTGCACCGGATGCACGCCGCGCGACGAGAAGCCGAACAACCAGTGACCGGATGGATAGGTCGGGATGTGCGCCTGAAACAGGCGGGACAGCTCAAACGAGTGGACGATGTTGCGGTGCGCACGCTGGCAGGCGAGCGCGTCGCCCTTGTAGAACGGGCTTTCGTGCTGGTTGACCAGAATGCCGTCCGGTTTGAGCGCCTTGTAGCAGTTGCCGTAGAACTCCATCGTGAACAGGCCTTCGCCCGGACCGAACGGGTCAGTTGAGTCAATGATGATGAGGTCGTATTCATCCTCGATACGGCGGATGTATTTCAGGCCGTCCTGATAGAGAATGTGCACGCGCGCATCGTCCAGACTGCACGCCACGGTCGGCAGAAATTCCTTGCACACCGCGACCACGCGCTCGTCAATTTCGACAAGGTCGATGTGCTCAATGTGCGGATAGCGGCACAGTTCGCGTACACAGCCGCCGTCGCCGCCGCCGATGACGAGCACTTTTTTGATTGCGTCGCCCCGCACGGCAAGCGGGACGTGTACCATCATTTCGTGATAGATAAATTCGTCGCGCTCGGTCAGCATCATGTAGCCGTCGAGCGTCAGAAACCGGCCGAACTCCTCGCACTCGAATACGTCGATGCGCTGAAAGTCGCTCTGCTCGGTATAAAGCTGCCGGTCGACCTGAATTTGCAGGCCGACGGTCGGCGTGTGCATTTCGGTAAAGGTTAATCGCATGAATAAGACTCCTTGCGTTAGTCGCAGGGGCTGATAACGCCCCGAATCACCTGCAGGTTGTTCACATCCGGGTCCTCGGTGCCGAGCAGCATGCAGTTTTTCTCTTTGGCATAGCGGATATAGTCGAGAATTTCGCGTGTAATGCGCTCACCCGGCGCAAGAATTGGGATGCCGGGCGGATAGCACATGACGAACTCGGCGCAGATGCGTCCGACCGAGTCATCCAGCGCAATCGTCTGCTTGTCCGCATAGAAGGCTTCCTGCGGGGCGGCAACCACCTGCGGCGAGATATACTCCTGCCGCATGAGCGTAGCCTTGTCCCGCTTATAGCGGCGGCGGATGTCTGCCAGTGCAGCCACCAGCCGTTCGAGGTCGCGTTCACGGTCGCCGACCGAGACATAAGCGAGCAGGTTGCCCAAATCGCCGAACTCGGTTTGGATATCATAAAAGTCGCGCAGCACGTCGTATACTTCGATGCCGGCAAGGCCGACGTCCAGCGTGTTGACGGCGAGCTTGGTCACGTCAAAGTCGTAGACCGTGTCGCCGTTGATAAGCTCGCGGCCGTAGGCGTAATAATCGCCGATCTGGTTGATTTCATCGCGGGCGTATTCGGTCAGGTGCGTCACCTTGCGGAAAATTTCCTTGCCGTAGAGCGCGAGGTTTTTGCGCGAAATGTCCAGACTGACCATCAAAAGGTACGAGCCGGACGTGGTTTGCGTCAGGTTGATGATTTGGCGAACATATTCGGCGTTCATGGACGGACCACACAGCAGAAAGCTCGACTGTGTCAGGCTGCCGCCCGATTTGTGCATGGAAACCGACGCCATATCTGCGCCCGCAGCCATGGCAGACACCGGCATGTTTTCGCCGAAGTAGAAGTGCGTGCCGTGCGCTTCATCCGCCAGCACCTTCATGCCCTTTTCATGTGCAAGCCGCACGATTTCTTTGATATCCGAGCAGATGCCGTAATAGGTCGGGTTGTTGACCAGCACAGCCTTGGCGGACGGATGTTTTTCGATGGCGGCTTTCACATCCGCGACCGACATGCCCAGCGAAATGCCGAGACGGTCGTTCATCTGCGGGTTGACGTAAACCGGAATGGCGCCCGTCAGCACCAGCGCGTTGATGACGCTGCGGTGCACATTTCGCGGCAGGATGATTTCATCCCCGCGGGCGACGACGCTCAAAACCATCGACTGCACCGACGAGGTCGTGCCGCCGACCATCAGGAAAGCGTGCGCTGCGCCGAAGGCTTCGGCGGCCAGCTCTTCCGCTTCACGGATGACGCTTGTGGGATGACACAGATTGTCGAGCGGTTTCATGGAGTTGACGTCCACGGTCATGCACTGCTCGCCCAGAAAGCGCGTCAGTTCGGGATTGCCGCGTCCGCGTTTGTGTCCGGGGACATCAAACGGCACGATGCGCATATCTTTAAAGTGTTCGAGCGCCTCCTTGATGGGCGCACGGGATTGATCCATAATACAACCTTCTTTCGGAAGGGAATAGAGTGCGCGCAGAGCGCGCAAATCAGCGTGAAGGACGCATCCGGACAAATTCCGGTGCGTCCTCTCGGTCGGAAATGCATTTCCGACCGAAGTGTCAGTATACGTTCTTGCCTGAGAAAATTTCGATCATTTCGCGCCGCAGATCGGAATGAATCTTGAGGCGCGTCTTGGGCGGCAGCTCGTAGATGTCGGTGTTGAACAGGTAGTTCTGCAAGTCAACCTCCTTGAGCAGCATGCGCGTGTGAAACAGGTTGGACTGATAGACGTTAATGTCGTATGCGTCGTAGCGGTCGAGGGTTGTGGGGTCGATAAAATCCTGAATCGAGGTGATATGGTGATCCATAAACAGCTTTTTGCCCTCGATATCGCGGGTAAAGCCGCGTACGCGGTAGTCCATGGTAATGATATCCGAGTCGAACGAGCCGATGAGATAGTCGAGCGTGGACAGCGGCGTAATCTCGCCGCAGGTCGCCACATCGATATCCACGCGGAAGGTCGCAAGGCAGGTGTCCGGATGGTACTCGGGATAGGTGTGGACGGTGACATGGCTCTTGTCCAGATGCGCCACAATGGTATCCGGTTCAATGGCAGGCTTCATGTGCTCTTCCGCAATCAGGAACGTGACCGATGCGCCCTGCGGGTCGTAATCCTGCTTGGAGATATGCAGAACATGTGCGCCAATCATTTCGGTGACGCGCTCCAGAATGCCGGTCAGACGCTCGGAATTGTACTGCTGATCAATATAGGCAATATAATCCCGCTGTTCGCGCTCGGTTTTGGCGTAGCACACGTCATAGATGTTGAAGGAAAGTGCCTTGGTCAGGTTGTTAAAGCCGTAGAGTCTGAGTTTGTTCTGCATATCTGATTATCCTCACAATAAAATAAAAAAATCCTCAAGCAAAAGAAAAGCCCCGCGAACGGCGGGACGTACTTTCCACTTGAGGAAGGCAATCTCTCTCTTGGTCCGGGCTGTTCCGGACGGTCTGTATCTGGAAGAGGAAAGAGTCTATATAGCAAGAATCTACTTTTACTACTCTTATTGATTGTTTCACAAGTGTGATGCGCCCGCGGCACACGGCTTTTAGTCAGCCAACTTATAAAATTCAATAAGGCAACAAAGTTGCCAAGTGCGGCATTTGACCCGGCTGTCCGTATGGCCTTGGCGCCTTCCGGGTGGGAAGGGCGGTCAAAGAATTCTGCTGAAAGGCTTTGCCTCTCCGAGTGAATATTATTATATCGTACAGAACGCCGGATTGCAAGGCTTTCTTGCAGGTTTTACGTGCCGCAGACAGGCATTTTGCATGGAAACAAAAAGTTTACAGTCGAACCTTTGAAAAAAAGCGCGAAACGTAGTACAATAAAACAAACACAGTCAATAATGGGGAGACTATGCACCGTGAAGATAACAGGGTTTCATACGAAGCGAAAGGGAAAACGCACAGGCGGAGGTCGTGCGCTGGCAGTGGTGGGGCTGGTGATCGTCTCATTTCTGGCAGGCATGTTTACCCACAGCGCGATCAGCCGTCCGCCGCAGCCGGACGCAGGCCTGTCCTATATTGAGGACATCCCGGTTTACACGGATTATCTGCCCGAGGGCAGCCGGGCACGGCCCGGGGAAATCCGAGAAATCAAGTATCTGGTCATCCATGAAACGGATAACTTTTCCGCCGGAGCGGACGCCGCCGCGCACAATTCCTTTATCCATCAGAATGCCAATGCGGAAACCGGCATCGTTTCGTGGCACTATACGGTCGACGATCATGAGATCTACCATCATCTGCCGGACAACGAAACCGCCTACCACGCAGGCGATCAGATGGAGAAGAATGGCGGCAATATGAACGGCGTGGGCATCGAGATGTGTGTCAACGAGGACGGCAACTATGAGCAGACGCTCATCAACACCGAAAAGCTGTGCGCGCGATTGCTGCTTGAGTACGACCTCAATCCGGATAAGGCGCTGAAAAAGCATCAGGACTTTTCCGGTAAGGTCTGTCCGGCAAAACTGATAAACGACGGCCGGTGGGATGAGTTCTGCGCGGCGGTCAAACAGAAGTACGAAGAGCTGAAAGCAGCGCAGGCAAATGGTTAGTGCTGTGCAACTGCGTGCGAAACCAAACCAAAAAGAAAGGGCGATTTGTGGTAAATCGCTCTTTTCTTTTGGGTAATTTGGTGGTATACTGGCAGAGCTTACATTTTCAACTGATAAAGGAGTGAATTATCGTGATCGTTGTACTCAAACAGAACAGCGACAAGGAACGTGTTGAACGTCTGATGCAGCATTTTACGGATATGGGGCTGCGAATCAACTATTCCGAGGGTGCCAATACGACCATTCTTGGTCTGATGGGCGACACCACCAAGCTCGATGAAGGGGACATTATGGCCTATGACGTGGTCGAGCGTGTGCAGCGTGTGACCGAGCCATTCAAGGCCGTCAACCGCAAATTCCATCCCGAGGACACGATCATCGAGGTCGCGGGACGCAAAATCGGCGCGGGATACTTCAACGTCATGGCAGGTCCCTGCTCGGTTGAGAGCGAGGCGCAGATCGTCGAGGTAGCCGAGGCGGTCAAAAAGGCGGGCGCATCCTTCCTGCGCGGTGGCGCGTTCAAGCCGCGTACCTCGCCCTACTCCTTCCAAGGTCTGGAGGCCGAGGGTCTCAAACTGCTGCTTGAGGCCAAGCGCCAGACCGGTTTGCCGATCGTGACCGAGATCATGAGTGAAAAGCATCTGGATCTGTTTGCGGATGTGGACATCATCCAGCTTGGCGCGCGCAATATGCAGAATTTTATGCTGCTCAAAGAGTTGGGCCGCTCAAATAAGCCCATTTTGCTCAAGCGGGGTCTGTCCGCCACGATGGAGGAGTTCCTCATGGCGGCGGAATATATCTTCGCGGGGGGTAACACCAACGTTATCCTGTGTGAGCGCGGTATCCGCACGTTTGAAAACCTGATTCGCAACAATCTGGATATTTCCGCCGTGCCACTGGTCAAGATGTTCAGCCATCTGCCGATCATCATTGACCCGAGCCATGCCGCCGGACGGCGCGATATGGTGCAGCCGCTTTCGCGTGCGGCGATCGCCGCGGGTGCGGATGGTCTGATTATCGAGGTGCATAACGATCCCAAGAACGCCCTGTGCGATGGCGCGCAGTCGCTCGACATCTCGCAGTTTGACACGGTCATGTCGGATATTAAGCGCCGGGCGGAATTTGAAGGAAGAACGATGATGCTACAGTGAACAATTTTGTCCGGTTTGGTGTGATTTTGCACCACACTGCAACGATTGTGGGCTGGGTTTTCTGCCTGATTTTGCTTGGACATCCGGAGGAGCGGTCGGTGGTCGGTTTTGTGCTGCTTCTGGCATGGACGTTTTTGCAGAGCATCGGGGCGCTGGAACTGATTGCGCGCTTTCTGCTCGGCCGTTTGGATGAAAAGGCGGAACGGATGCAGCAAAGTTTTGTGCAATGGCAGACACTGTTTGGGGAGAAAAAAGCCAAACGTGCGTTTATAGTTTTGCTGGTTGCTATGGTTGCGAGCAAACTGGTGCTGCCTATAGGGCTGAACCAGATCTAAAAGAAAAAGCGAGGCGTATGCCTCGCTTTTTGGCGTTTTGCATTAAATTTTAACCAGTTCGTATTCGCGCGTGCCCAGCCCCAGCTTTTCCGCGTGCTCGAGCGCGGACTGCCAATTGGTGTCCGGATGGACGGCGTGGAAGTGGTCGTTCGGGTCATGGATGTGGTGACGCTCATGCTCGTCACACAGCAGGCTTGCCGGATTGACCGGTGCGGCGTTGACCGCATCCGCGCACGCCTGATCGAGCGCGACAGGGTCAAAGGATGCAAACATGCCGATATTCGGCACGATAGCCACGTCGTTTTCCGCGTGGCAGTCGCAGTTGGGCGACACATCGATAACCAGCGAAATGTGGAAGCACGGACGGCCGTCCACGACTGCTTTGGTGTATTCCGCGATTTTGCGGTTGAGAACGATGTTGGATTCATCATAAGCGCATCCAATCGCGTCGGTCGGGCACACGCCGATGCAGCGGCCGCAGCCGACGCACTTATCGTGGTCAATGTGCGCTTTTTTGTTTGTGATGGTGATGGCGCTGTGTGCGCAGATACGTGTGCACATGCCGCAGCCGACGCAAGGGTTCTGGTCCACCTGTGGCTTGCCTGCATTGTGCTGCTCCATCTTGCCGGCGCGCGAACCGCAGCCCATGCCGATGTTTTTCAGGCAGCCGCCGAAGCCGCTTGCCTCGTGGCCCTTGAAGTGGGTCAGAGAAATAAACACATCCGCGTCCATGATGGCCTGTCCGATTTTGGCCTCCTTGACGTATTCGCCGCCCTCAACCGGCACATACGCTTCGTCCGTGCCCTTCAGACCGTCTGCGATGATGACATGGCAGCCGGTGGAGAACGGTGAAAAGCCGTTGAGATAGGCGGAATCCAGATGGTCGAGCGCGTTCTTGCGTCCGCCGACGTACAGCGTGTTGCAGTCGGTCAGGAACGGCTTGCCGCCGCGTTCCTTGACGAAGTCCGCGACCGTTTTGGCCCAGTTCGGCCGCAGAAATGCGAGGTTGCCCGGCTCACCGAAGTGGATTTTGATGGCGGTGAACTTTTTGTCAAAGTCGATGCTGTCCATGCCCGCCGCTTTCATCAGACGGGTCAGCTTCTGCTGCAAATTCTCGGTCAGCGTGGTGCGGAAATCCGCAAAATAAACCTTGGCTTTGTCCATGGAGATTCCTTCCTTTCTTGTCTTGCCCTATTTCAATAGTATAGCACAGGAAAATATGGTAAAACAAGTGAGAATGCGGTCGGGCAAAAAAAGAGCCGCACCGGATTTCCGGTGCGGTTATTTGCGGAAGGGCGTACAGTCGTCCGAGCGGCCGAGCAGGTAGTCCAGACTGACATTATAAAAGTCGGCAAGGCTGCACAGTACATCGTTCGGGATGTTTCGGCGGCCGGTTTCGTAATTGCAGTAGGTGGCACGCGGGATATGCAATGCTTGTGCGACAGCTTCTTGGCTTAAATCGCGATCTTCACGCATATCCTTGATTCGTAGCTTCATCATACCACCTCGCATGGTATCAGTATACTTTTCAGAAAAGATACCCTTGCATTTTGTGTCAAAATGACACAAAATATAGGTGAGGTGATTAAAATGAATGTAATCCATGAAAAAACGCCGGAATTCGCGTCCGAGCTGCACTACAAAACCGCCTATCTGCATTTGTTCGGCGCGATAGCCGGTCTGGCCGAGCGCATCGAAGCCGCGGACAGCAACATAAGTCTCGCAGATGTCCGCGGCTCACTGGAACAGGCGCTGCGCGATGCGGAGGAGTGCGCCTGCGCAGATTAAGCGGTCGTCAGGTCGGTCAGACTGCCGAAGGTATAGCCCTCGTTCTCCCAGCGGGTGAGCAGCTCGTCGAGGATGCGCGCGTTGGTCTCGCTCGTCGAGTGCAGCAGCACAATGGCGCCGTTATGGATGCGCGGCAGCAGCTTTGCGAACGCCTGCTCGTCGGTCGGCTGGTTGTCGGTGTACCAGTCGACATACGCCAGCGACCAGAACACGGTCGTATAGCCCAGCTCCTGCGCCTGTTTGAGGTTCTCCTCGCTGAATTTGCCCTGCGGCGGACGATAGAATTTCTGCATCGGCTGGCCGGTCAGCGCGGTGAACTTCTCTTCCAGTCCGTTGAGTTCGGCGGCAAAGGCTTCTTTATCCGAAATCGAGGACATATCCGGATGGTGCAGCGTGTGGTTGCCGACGATGTGCCCCTCATCCACCATGCGCTGCACCAGATCGGGCGCGGAGTCAATAAAGTTGCCCACAACAAAAAAGCACGCGGGCGCGTTGTGCTTTTTCAGCGCATCCAGTATCGCACCCGTGCAGCCGTTTTCGTAGCCCGCGTCAAAGGTCAGATAGATGGTGTTTTTGCTGGTGTCGCCCACATAGTAAGCGTTCCATTGCAGCAGCGTGTCGGCGGGTACGTTGCCGACCGGCGGCTGGCCTTCGGTCTGGAAGGACAGCCCCCAGTCGCTGATAGACGTGGGTACGGCCTGCTCCGTGTCGGCGGCAGTTTGCTGCGCCGTCGCGCCCCTGTCGTCCTGCGGCACAAGGAAAAACAGCGCGGCAAGCAGCGCGCACACGCCCGCCGCCGCACCGATGCGGTACAAAGTATCCCGGGTGATGGTGATAAACATAAGTAAACGCCCCCTTGGTGATACGGTATGCAGGGAATAGAACGGATATGCCTTGGCTCATAAAAACAGCGGGCGTTTGCCCGTCGTTTTTATGAGCCGTAGTCCTCTAGCAGACGGGCAAGCGCCTGCGCGTCCGACAGCAGAATGCCGTCCTCGAGCGCCTCCCGGTCGGCGGCGGGCAGGGTGCGGACGTCAATATCGGTGCGAATGACGATTTCCCCGCCGCGGGAGACGACCAAACGGCCCTCATCCGCTTGGGCAATATAGGGCAGCTCGGTCGTGCTGGCAGGTACGGCCGGAGTCGAAAACCAGACGCGCGCGGCAAAAAATGCGCTGATGAGTGCTGCTGCGCAGGCCAGAAGCGCGATGCGCCGCTGTCGTTTGGCACGCAGCATGGCCAGCATGTAAAAACCCTGCATCACGGAAATTACCTCCTTATATTCCTGGAATTTTCTTTGAGTATGCCCGGAATTTTGGAAAGTATTCGCAAACAGGTGTAAAATTTGTTTGGAATTTGCGGAATAATGTGGTATAATAGCCGCGAACGACTGTGACCAACAGAGGGAGACAGGAAAAAATGTATGCTTTTAAAACGCCTGTTTCTGTGGTATAATGACTGAAAGCAGATAAAAACTGCTTATTTTCAAAGAATATCGGGAACAAAACGGACGCCTCATACGTCCGACCTGATAAGACCCGCGGCATGAATCTGGCGGGCAAGGAGGAAACCGAATTGGCAACTGGCAAAAGAAAAGGATCGGGCGTCCTGCATGTGATATCCCGCGTGCTGCTGACGCTGCTGCTTATCGGTGTGCTTTGCGCCTGCTTCTGCGGCATTGCATTTGCGTATTATGTACATGCATATATCAACCCGTCTGCGCAGGAAACTGCAACCGACCTGAGCAAGGGTTTGGGCTTGGATTTGAACTCCTTCATCTATGCAGTCGATTCCACAACGGGCGAAGAAACGCTCTATGAAACCATTCGCGGCATGGAAAACCGCATTTGGGTGGATAGTGAGAACATTCCGGATAATTTGAAGAACGCGGTCGTTGCCATTGAGGACGAACGCTTCTACAAGCATCACGGCGTGGACTGGAAGCGCACGTTTGGCGCGGTTGCCAACTGGCTGGTTGGCGATGACCAGTACGGCGGTTCAACCATCACCCAGCAGCTCATCAAAAACGTCACCGATGAGGACGATTACTCGGTCAAGCGTAAGGTTAACGAGATTTTCCGCGCGCTGGCGCTGGAGGATGAAATCGGGGATAAGGACCGTATTCTGGAGATGTATCTCAATACGATCTATCTCGGCTACAACTGCTATGGCGTGAAAACCGCTGCGACCACCTATTTCGGCAAGGATGTATCCGAGCTGAGCCTCGCGGAGTGTGCTGCGCTGGCCGGCCTGACCAACAATCCGTCGATTTATGACCCGTATAACCATCCGGAAAAGGTCAAGGAGCGGCAGCAAAACATCCTCGGCAAGATGCTGGAACTGGGCATGATTGACCAGACCGCGTATAACGAGGCAATCGCAACCGAGCTGGTTTACCGTCCCTATGAGCAGTATCAGCAGGATATCAGCGATATTTATTCCTACTTTACCGATGCGGTCATCAAGGACGTAACCAAAGACCTGATGGAGCAGAAGGGATATTCCGAAGTCGTAGCCAGCAACATGGTCACCTCGGGCGGCCTGAAGATTTATGCTACCATTGACACCAAGGTGCAGAGCGTCGTCGATCAGGTGTGGGCGGATGATTCTGTATTCCCCAATACCGAGAAATACGGCGAGCGCCCGCAGAGCGCCATGGTCATTACGGATAAGCAGGGCAGTATTGTTGCCATTGCGGGCGGCCGCGGCGAAAAGACGGAAAATCTGGCCTTCTCGTATGCCACGGACGCGCGCCGTCAACCGGGCTCTTCAATCAAGCCGCTGTCTTCTTATGGCCCCGCTATGGACAAGGGGATTATTGTTCCGTCCACTACGGTATACGATAAGCCGCTGTACATCGGCGATGATGGAAAACCGTGGCCGATGAACGACGGCAAGATGCCAACGGGCAAGGCGATGACGATCAAGAGCGGTATTACCAGCTCGGTTAACACCATTGCCGTGCAGGTGATGGATATGCTGACGCCGCAGGCATCCTATGATTTCCTGACACAGCGCCTCGGTATCCAATTGGTTGGCAGCCGAACCTATGAGGACGGCACGGTCAAGAGCGATATCGACTATTCACCGCTGGCACTGGGCGCGCTGACCGACGGCGTGACCGTACGAGAGATGGCGGGCGGATTCTCCGCCTTCATCAATGACGGCGTGTTCGGCGGCACGCGCACCTACACCAAGGTGCTCGATTCGGAGGGCAATACGGTGCTCGAAAACAACCCGAGCACGGATCTGGGCTTTGAAAATGTGCGCACCGCATATTACATGCTTGAGTGCCTGCAAAACGTCACGGCTTACGGTACCGCGTCCGGCACGCAGATTTCCGGCGTGCAGACTGCCGGTAAGACCGGTACGACGACCTCCAACACCGATATCTGGTTCTGCGGCGTAACACCTCAGTATTCCGCTGCGGTTTGGGTAGGTTATGAGCATAACTATACGCTCAATGGCTTGTATGGCCGTAATGCTGCGGCAATCTGGCTGGCAGTAATGCAGAAGGTGCATGAAGGCGACTCCGGTCTGGTGTTCGACTCGCATCCGCAGGATTTCACGACGGTGACCTATTGTATGGATACCGGTCTGCTTGCTTCCGGCGCCTGCCGTGCGGCGGGACGTGCCGCAAGCGGCCGTTTCTGGAACGATGAAGTACCGACCGAGACGTGCAGCCATCAGGGCATTACCACGAGCTACAACTTCGCTAAGGTTGGCGTAACCGATTGGAAGGAAGAAGAGGAAGAGGAGGAGAAGCCGGAAGAGGAGAAGAAACCGGAAGAGCAGACGCCGACTGATCCGAACGATCCTTCCATTGATCCGGAAACCGGCCTGCCGACTACTCCGACTGATCCGGAGGGCGGCGAGACTGGCGGTAATACCGGCGGAGAAACCGGCGGCGAGACCGGTGGAAACACTGGTGGCGAGACTGGCGGTAATACCGGAGGCGAAACCGGCGGCGGCACGGGTGGCGAAACCGGTGGCGGCACCGGCGGAGAAACCGGAGGCGAAACCGGAGGCGGCACCGGCGGAGAAACCGGTGGCGGTACTGGCGGCGAGACCACACCGTCGCCTGACGATCCAGAAGCATAAAACCGGCTGGAACGCATAAAATAACAACCGAATATCTGTTCAGCGCCGCACAAGGCCGCACACATCGGGGCGTTAGCGGTGTCCTGTACCCGCAATCCGCTACAGCGGGGATGATGCGGGCAAGGAGGGACGTACGCGCGGCGAAGCAGCTGCCAACAGGGCGATGAGAGACCGGTACTGCGCAACGGAGGACCGTGAACCATGTCAGGCGGGGAACCGAGCAGCATTAAGCGGAAACCATCGTGTGCCGCAGAGCTGCCGATTTTGAGCCCAAACCGCGGAAAGGCAGTCGGGCGTGCGCTTTCGAATTGCCCGTGTGCGGTCTTGTGGGGCGCTGAACGGATTTCGCTTGAAACCACGCTTTCAAGCGAGCGGATGCACCGAGCATGGCTCGGATACATCCGGCCGGGACAAAAGTTCCGATAAGCGAAACTTTTGCTCCGACTGGTATAAAAACCCACGCGCATGTCGCGGGTTTTTATGGATTGGATTGCGCGCTTGGCGCGCAGAAGAGAACGCTGGGAGGCGGGCTTGCGCCCGCCTCTTTTGTGGTATCACGGGCAAGGAAAGGAGTGGGCGCATGTATCAGGCGCTGTATCGCAAATGGCGGCCGCAGACCTTTGCGGACGTAATCGGCCAGCAGCATATCACGGATACACTGCGCGCGCAGCTCCAGTCCGGTCGGCTGAGCCATGCCTATCTCTTTACCGGTACACGCGGCACTGGCAAGACAACCTGCGCTAAGATTTTGGCGCGCGCGGTCAACTGTGAGCATCCGGTGAACGGCGACCCTTGCAACGAGTGCGCGGCTTGCCGCGGTATTCTGGATGGATCGGTGCTTGATGTGACCGAGATTGACGCGGCTTCGAACAATGGTGTCGACAATATCCGCGATTTGCGCGACGAGACGCGATACACACCTGCGCAGGTGAAAAAGCGCGTGTTTATCATTGACGAGGTGCACATGCTCTCGATTGGCGCGTTCAACGCGCTGCTCAAGACACTCGAGGAACCGCCCGAGCATGTGCTGTTTATCTTAGCAACCACCGAACTGCACAAGGTGCCCGCGACCATTCTGTCGCGCTGCCAGCGGTTCGATTTCCGGCGCATCGGCGCGGAGGATATTGCGCGCCGCCTGCTGGATGTAGCGGCGGGTGAGAGCATCGCGCTGACGGAGGGTGCGGCGCGCCTGATTGCGCGGCTGGCAGACGGCGCGATGCGTGATGCATTGTCCATGCTCGACCGCGCGGCGGCGGCGGGCGCGGTGGATGAGCAAACCGTGACCGCAGCACTTGGCGTGATGGGGCAGGACGACGGTATTCGACTGGCAGAGCACCTCAAAACCGGCGATTTGGCCGCGGCCATTGCGCTGATTGACGAATATTACAACGCAGGCCGGGATTTGGCTGCGGTTTACGACCAGATGCTGGGACTAATCCGCGACGCGCTGCTGGTTAAGACCAGCAAAACCGATGTATCCGCGCTGATTTCTCCGGCGTATACGGTGAAAAGTCTGCAAAAGCTGTGCGATGGATTGGCTTCGTCCACACTGATCGCATGGAGCCGTGTAATAGGGGAAGCGCTTGATCGCATGCGCAGCGCAGCCAACCGCCGGGTCGAAGCGGAGTTGTGCGCGGTTCGACTATGCAGTTTGGGCGCAGAACAATACGATACATTGAGCGGGCGCGTGGAGGCGCTGGAGGAAAAGATGAAGCATGGCGTACCGGTTGCAGCGGCACCGGCGCAAACCGTGCGACAAGCGAGCGATATGCCGCCTCCGCCGGGCGACGAGGACGCTCCGCCTCCGCCGGATGACGGCGATGCACCGCTTTGGGCGGAGGAAGAGGCCGCGGCCGGACAACCGGTAACGCCGGCGAAGCCCGCTGCGGCGGTGGCTCAGGCAGCTGCATGGCCGAAATGGACGCAGCTGCTGGAAATGCTCACCGGTAAAATCAATACCGGCGCGCATACCAATCTTAAGGTATCCGCCAAGGGCATGCTGGAGGATGACGCGCTGGTTATTCTGTGTGAGGACAGTATCACGGCGATGCTGGCGAAAGCGGAGCCGACGATGAAGGTGATCCGGGAACAGGCAGCAGCGCTGGCGGGCGCGCCGATCAAGGTTAAGGTGCGTGAAGCCGGGGATGAACCCGTGATACAAAAAAACGCCGCGGTCGATGAGATCATCGGTCGGGCGAAAGCATTTGATATTCAAGTAAAAGAACTTTGAGGAGGACATAACAGATGGCAAAGGGAAAAGGCTTTGGCGGCGGCTTCGGCGGCGGCATGAACATGCAGGCAATGATGAAGCAGGCGCAGAAGATGCAGGAAAACATGATGAAGGCGCAGGAAGAGATTGCGCAGATGGAGACCACCGGCACGGCAGGCGGCGGCATGGTGACTGCGACCGTAACCGGTACTTCAACGCTGAAATCCATTGAGATTAAGCCCGACGTAGTCGACCCGGATGACATTGATATGCTGCAGGATCTGGTAGTTGCGGCGGTCAACGAGGCGCTCAAGGCTGCAAATGAGAAGTCCCAGAGCCAGATGAACGCAATTACCGGCGGCATGGGCGGCCTAGGCGGCGGCCTGTTCTGATGGACTTTTTTGCACCGCCGGTCGAGCGGTTGATCGAGGAATTTGCAAAGCTCCCCGGTATCGGGCAGAAAACCGCGCAGCGGCTGGCATTCCATGTGCTCGATCTGTCCAAAGAGGACGCGGAACGATTTGCTGACGCAATTCGTGAGGCAAAAGCCAAGACCTTCACCTGCAAACGGTGTCAGAATCTGGCCGACAGCGAGATTTGTCCGATTTGCGCGGATAAGACCCGTGACCAAAAGACCATCTGCGTGGTGGCGGAACCGCGTGACGTGATTGCGTTCGAGCGCACCAAGGAGTATCATGGCTTGTATCATGTGCTGCACGGTACGCTTTCCCCTATGGGTCACATTGGACCGGACGATATTCGCATCCGGGAGCTGGTGCAGCGCGTGGCGGATGAGGACACCGAGGAGGTTATCCTTGCCACCAATCCGGACACCGAGGGCGAGGCTACAGCCATGTACATTTCCCGCCTGTTACAGCCCTTCGGCATTCGTATCACCCGCCTTGCCTACGGCATTCCCGTGGGCGGACATCTGGAATATGTCGATGAGGTTACGCTGACCCGTGCGCTCGAAGGTCGGCGGGATTTGTAAATATGGTATTTCTGCTTTGTTCCTGCCTTTTACGCGGGGCTGCCGCGCATCAGAAAGAGCAGCTGCGCCAAACGCGCGTAAAAACAGGAACGGCCGGACTTTCGTCCGGCCGTTCCCGCAATAAAAGGTAGGATAGAGAGTAGAAAGCAAGAACATGTGGGGGGATCTTACGCTTTCCACGGTTATTATAATATAGGGAAAATGTGAACATTCTGTGTACATTTCGCAACAAATTTTTGTTTTTGTATAATCGGGAGGAAAAAAGTCATTGGCAGAGCTGAAAAAGGAAATTGAGAACCGGCGCACTTTTGCGATCATTTCGCATCCGGACGCCGGTAAAACCACCATTACAGAGAAATTTTTGCTGTACGGCGGCGCAATTCAGGAGGCCGGCATGGTAAAAGGCAAGAAAAACAGCCGCCATGCCGTATCCGACTGGATGGAAATCGAGAAGCAGCGCGGTATTTCAGTGACCTCCTCGGTGCTGCAGTTCCGCTATGAAGGCAAGTGCATCAACATTCTCGATACCCCCGGGCATCAGGACTTTTCTGAGGATACCTACCGCACGCTGATGGCGGCGGATTCGGCGGTTATGGTCATCGATGCATCCAAGGGCGTCGAGGCGCAGACACGCAAGCTGTTCAAGGTGTGCGCGATGCGGGGCGTGCCAATATTCACCTTCATCAACAAGATGGATCGAGAGTCGCGCGACCCGTATGAGCTGCTTGAGGAGATTGAGAACGAGCTGGGCATCGGTACGTATGCGGTTAACTGGCCGATCGGTTCGGGTAAACGCTTCAAAGGCGTCTATGATCGTATGGACGACGAGGTTATCGCCTTTGAAGGCGCGGATTTTCGTCATGAGGTCAAGGCGCAGCGTCTGTCGATTGACGATCCGATCCTTGAGGGGCTGCTGCCTGAGGATCAGTATCAGACGCTGATTGACGACGTAGAGCTACTCTCCGGTGCAGGTGATGAGTTCGATTTGCAGGCGGTGCATGAGGGCAAGCTGTCGCCAGTGTTTTTCGGTTCAGCACTGACCAACTTCGGCGTAGAACCGTTTCTCAAGAAGTTCCTGCAAATGACCCCGCCGCCGACCGCCCGCACGGCCGACATCGGTGTAATTGATCCGTTTGAGGACCATTTCTCGGCTTTTGTCTTTAAAATTCAGGCCAATATGAACAAGGCGCACCGCGACCGCATTGCATTTATGCGAATTTGCTCGGGCAAATTCGAGCGCGGTCAGGAGGTGCTGCATGTGCAGAGCGGCAAAAAGATGGTGCTGGCTGCGCCGCAGCAGCTGATGGCGCAGGACCGCTCGATTGTGGATGAAGCGTATGCAGGCGATATCATCGGAATCTTTGATCCGGGTGTGTTCTCGATTGGCGATACCGTGTGCGATCCGAAGCGCAAATGCATGTTTTCGGGTATCCCAACCTTTGCACCTGAGCTGTTTGCCACCGTTCGGCAGAAAGACACGCTCAAGCGTAAGCAGTTCGTCAAGGGCGTGGAGCAGATTGCGCAGGAGGGCGCCATCCAGATTTTCCGCGAACCGGGCGCCGGCATGGAGTCCGTCATTGTGGGCGTGGTGGGCGTGCTGCAATTCGAGGTGCTGGAATACCGCTTGAAAAACGAGTATAACGTTGAGATCATCCGCGAAAACCTGCCGTATGAGCATGTGCGCTGGGTGGAAAATGACGAGCCGGATTTTGATATCAAGGCGCTTCAGCTTACAAGCGACACCAAAATTGTTGAGGATCTCAAGGGGAACAGTCTGCTGCTGTTTTCCTCTCCGTGGAATATCACGTATGCGCTTGACCATAACGAAAACCTGCGTCTGGCTGAGTTTTCGGAAAACGCATAAGCGTCTGATAGGATAAAAGCAGCCAACAAAGCGATAAAACAGGCTCCATTTATGCATACAGCATAAATGGAGCCTGTTTGCAGATCCATCGGAGATTTGCCGCTGAAACAAGTGCATGATCTCTTATCCGGTTTGCACACTGGTCAGAGGCACAAAGGCAGACGTGCCGAAAATGCCCACCTGCTCCGCGTCCTGCAGTGTGACCAGACCGGTTTCACGGTCCACGTAAACCACGAGCCATAAGTCGGTATTTTCCTGCCGGGCGTCATATCTGTCATACAGATTGCCGTCGTAGCTCCACTCGCTGCACGACAGGGCGAGGGTCAGACTGTCATATTGCGCGGGTGGAAAGTTTTCATCATAGATTCCTTCGTCGGGGTAATTGTAAATACACCAAGTATATCCATGTTCCTCGTAGGTACCGGTGCCGTCATCCATGCGCAGCGTATAATCACCCATTTCTCCCGGCTCGACCTGCAAATCAAGTGTCGTGCCGTCTGCCAGTGTTGCCGCTGTGTGTTCGCCCGTCAGGTCGTATAGAGCGGCATAGATGCTGACATAATTATCCGAGTCATATGCATATTCCTGGCCTCGCTCGTAATACAGTGCGCCATCATCATAGCTGACCCAATCCTCAGCTTCGGCTTCTGCATCCGGCTCGTTTGAATCCCAATCATCGAGAATCATTTCAAACGAACTGCTGCCGTCAAAAAAGTTATCGAATAGGTTCTTTACCATCGGAATCAAAGAAGGCAGCACATTGATCAGCAAGATGGCAACCACAACAACTGCAACAACCTTGCCGGTTCCTTTTTTTACTTCACGAATCGGTTTCACGCTGGCTTTGGCTTTTTGTGCACGTATGGGTGTTTTTCGTGTGCGCGTTTTCTGATAGGTTGGCTCATCTTCGAATTGCTTTTCCCGCCATGCGGCTGCCTTCTTTTCCAGTTCGCCGACACGCCCGCGAGTACCTGCACGTGCGCCGCAGATCGGACACTCTCTCTCCTCGTCGCTGTAGTTGATGCCACAATGCTGACACTTCATATGGAAAGCCCCCCTTCTATGGTTTCATCATAGCAGAGAAGGGAGGCGTGCGCAAGTTTAATTCGGCAAATTGTACAGCAGCATTTCAATTCTGGCCGGTTCAATCACCTGAAGTTCGTCCTGTGCTGCTGAGTGGACCGCAATTCCCTGTCCGGTGTTCGGATGCAGTGTGGAAGCACAAAAATCCAGTGCAAACAATGCAATCAGCAGTACGCACAGAAGCGGGAACACGTCATGCGGCAGCTGTCGAAACATTCGCAGCAGCATGGGCGCAGCCAGATATACCGCCGTACAGCAGCCCAGGCCGAACACCAACGCGGTTGGCAGACTCACCAAACCATCTATGTTGAGCGGATATCCGCTGTAATCCCACCAGCGAAGGTCGTAAACGGCCAGCAGATACCGGCCTGTTGCAAACTCCATGACCGTGGAAAGCATCGCGCCCAACGCAAACACAAGAATCGGCTGTGCGGAAAAACGATCCAGCAGCAGTACGGACAGCAACCCGCCCACGCCGTAAATCGGGAGCCAAGGTCCGAGCATGGTGCCGCGGTTGACCAGTTCGCCGTCAAGCAGCAGGTGCAGTCCAACCTCCCACAGCCAGCCCGCCGCCGAAAAGGCCAGAAACAGGCCCGCGATCTCGTAAAGCGTATATCGTCCCGCCGCATCAAAGCGCGTTCGATGCACATATCGGAATACCGCCGTCATATCTATCCCTCCCGCTGTTGCCCTTTCATTGTACACAGAAATTCTTTGTAATTTCACCGCAAAACTCTTAAGATTTTATGAGTATTTTGCAGTTTAGGGTGCAAAAAGGGACGCGCGGAAACGCGTCCCCGTGTATGCGCTGCTTATTCCAGATTCAGCTTATGCTGAAGGATATAATGTGTGCCGGCATAACAGATTGCACCCGGTATCGCCGCTGCGACACAGAAGCTGAGCAGCACTCCGTGTACCAACGTCTGCTGCGGCACGCCGTTGAGCGCATTAGCCAGCGCAGTCATCACGTTTTCCATCGGGCCGTTCGCCAAACCGACCATCACAAAACTCAGTACGAACTGCGCTGCGGTGGACAGCACGAAATACCACACGACCGACATCAGTACGCGATGCTTTTTCGCGAGATGACCAAGTGCCATGCACAGGTAAAGATACAGCACGCCGCTGATTATGGAAATCACCAACAGTAAAATTCCCTCGATCAGATACCCCAGTACGTTTGGATCTTCAGCTACCGAGCGACCAAACTCGCCCAATACCATACTGATGCCCCAAATCAGACCGGTGTTCGCGCCGAGGATTGAAATGCTCAACGCTGCGACGATGCCGCTCAGGCAGCAGATTGCCACCGCAATGATCACCTTGCTCCAAATGTGTTGTGTGACCGTCACGGGCAGTGTAAACATCAGATAGCCCTCGTCACCGAGCAGATTTTTGTAAAACCGTTGGATCAGGATAACCGCGGTCACGACGAACGTCGCAACCAGCAGTGCAAAGTACAGCATCGCAAGGATGGCGGTTGGGATACCGTTCATAATATCCTGTGCGCCATCGGTCGCCATCAGAGCGCTGACGATGCTCATCAACAGCATCGCGCCGTATAGCGGCAGGCAGATACGCGCGCACGCTTTCCATTCGTATTTTAACAGCTTCAGCATGCGAACACCTCCCGGAACAGCATATCAACGGATTTTCCATGTTCCTCCCGAATCGTGTCCACGCTCTCATGCAGCGTCATCACGCCGTTTTTCAGGAAGATGACCTCGTCGAGCACACGCTCGATATCCGCAATCAGGTGCGTAGACAGCAGCACCGCGGCATCCTCGCTGTAATTCGACAGGATTGTGTTGAGGATGTAGTCGCGCGCGGCCGGGTCCACGCCCGCGATAGGCTCGTCGAGCAGGAACAGCTTGGCCTTGCGGCTCATCGTCAGGATGAGCTGCACCTTTTCCTTCGTGCCCTTGGACAGCGTCTTGAGACGGTCAAGCGAATTGATGTGCAGCGATTGCAGCATATCGTTTGCCTTGACACGGTCAAAATCCGCGTAGAAATCGGCAAAGAAATCCATCAGGTCGGATACCCGCATCCAGTCGTTCAGGTATGCCCGGTCTGGCAGATAGCTGACTACACTGTGCGTATGCACGCCGGGCGCCTGTCCGTCTACCAGCACACTGCCGGCGGTTGGCTGAATCAAGCCGTTAATCAGTTTAATCAAAGTTGTCTTACCCGAACCATTCGGACCAAGCAGACCGACAAACCGGCCGCCGCTCAATGTCAGGTTCAGATTGTCGAGTGCCTTTACGCTGCCATAGGTCTTGGTCAGACCCGCACAGACAATCAGCTCATTTTTTTGTTCCATTCTGATTTCCCTCCCCTTGACGCTTTTCGAGCAGACGGTATACCTCCTGCTCGGAGAAGCCAAGCTGGCTCATGCCAGCCAGAAATTCCGCAATACGATCCCTTGCGATTTGTTCCCGAATCTTCTGAATCATCTCTTTATCCTCCGTCACATAGCGTCCGCTGGTCCGGTTGGTGTGCATCAGCCCTTCGCGCTCCATATCTGCCAGCGCACGCTGCATCGTGTTGGGATTCACCCCTGCCTGCGCTGCCAGTTCACGTACCGCCGGGACTTTATCTCCCGCCGCCAGCTGGCCGCTGACGATCTGTTCGGTCAGTATTTCTACCAGTTGCTGGTAGATTGGACGATCGCCTCGCAGTTGCCATTGCATAGCCTCGCTCCTCTCTTGTCATGTTGTATTATGATAATAATACAATGATACACGATTGTCAACCCCTGACAAAAAATATTTTTCATCTGGCGTTGGCTATGCTATAATAGGCCATATCGGAGGAAGGATATTTATGAGAATTTACCCCCATCTACGTGTGCTTTGGGTCGCTTCGGCCGTATCTGCAGCAACCAATCTGGCAGCGCTGAGCAATTCCATGTCGGTTTTGCTGGCCGCCAACATCATTAATCTGATATGTTATGGCGTAATCGCTTATGCATTGTATCGTCTTTCAGACGAAAGTGCGCTGCTGGGCCGTGCGTTTCCTGCGCAACTGCTCTGTATTGCACTGATTGCACTGGCGCTGGTGTGTACGCAGCTGGCAGACGGCAACATCATGCTGCAAAACTTTATGTCCCTGCTGTCTATGGCAGGCAGCGTCGCGGGATTGCTCAGTGAGTATTATCTGTACTGGGGACTGGATGAGCGTATCATCCCCTATGCCTATAACTATCCCGCGCGCCGCATTCGCTGGTGCCTGTATGCACCGCTGCTGGGCGCATTTGTCGCCAGTGCACTCATCCTGATCGCACTGCCGCTGCCTGCGGTATTCGTGCAGCTGGTGGCACAAATCATACCGCTTGTGCTGCTGTGGCAGTACATGCGTGCGGTACAGATGCGCGAGGACGAGCCGCTGTCCTTTTAACGAGAGAAAATCCCCGGAAGCAATAAACAGGTACTTTGCCTGCAAGTTTATTGTTCCGGGGCTAATTTATGCATAAAAAAGCATCACACTCGCTTCTCTGCGGGTGTGATGCAAGTGAAAAGTGTCATTGTATCGCGGGTATGGTGACGAACGTCAGTTGTGTGCAGATATCTGCACAAGACGCGGCAGGGAAGTGCTCACTGTGATTTCGCAGAACGCAGGTTCTGCAGGGTTTCCGCAACGTTTTCCTGATGCAGCTCGGCTGCGCGGAAGTGCAGGAAATGAAAATTCAGGTTGAACAGTGAGCCTAGGCCGACGGCGCAGATTACCGTGCCGATACCCACTTGACCGCCAAGCAGAAAACCGGCGATGATGACGAAGATTTCGACGGTGGCACGGCACAGGCCGACCGACCGTCCGGTTTTACGTGCGAGCGCCACCATGAGCGCATCGCGCGGACCGGCTCCTAATGCGCTTTTCATGTACATCCATGTACCCAGCGCGAGCAGTTCCAATCCAACCAGCAGCATCGGGAGGCCGGTGAGAAGGGAATGCATCGGTGGAATCCAGCCCAGCCAGAGCAGGCCGTCGATGAACACCGCGCACAGGATGATATTGATGATGGTGCCGAAGCCGAAGCTCTCCCCGCACAGTATGGCTGCGCCTATGGCAACCGCGCCGACAATCATGGAAGCGGTGCCGTAGGTGATGCCGAGAGTCTGTGCCAGCCCCTGCTGCAATACGCTCCACGGTTCCAGGCCGATGTTGGCTTGCAGCATCATGGTGATGCCAACTGCGCTGACCAGCATGCCCGCAACCAGCCAAAGCAGGCGGCGGATATAATGATTGGGCATCGGTTACCCCTCCGCGGCAAAGGTGCGTACCAACTGTGCGGTTTGCGTGCAATCCTCACGGGAGATGTCGTGATGGCAGACCATACGGTACTCTCCGCCCGTGCATCCGGTGACCTTGACGCCGTGTTCCAGCATCCAAGCCGGATAGCGAGCGGCTTTATCCGCGCTCCAGTCGGCGGTGAAGAATATCATATCGATATCCAAACGGTCGCGCAGTACCTGCACCCCGTCGATTTCATCCAGCAGTGCTCCCAGATATGCGGCGTTTTCGTGATCTTCCTTGACCCTGTCGGTCATATCGCGCAGCGCAACCAATCCTGCGGCTGCCAAAAAGCCTGCCTGCCGCATGCCGCCGCCGAGGATACGGCGCGCGCGGCGCGCCCGCCAGATGAGATCCTTTGGTCCGGCGACAATCGAGCCGACCGGTGCGCACAGGCCTTTGGACAGGCAGCACATCACCGTGTCGCAGTACTGGGTCAGCTCACGCACATCGGAAACGCCGAGCGCCGCCGCGGCGTTAAACAGCCGCGCGCCGTCCAGATGCACCGCCACGCCCTTTTCGTGCGCGACCTCATAGACGGCACGCATGTTGTCGAGCGAGACGACCGCGCCTGTGGAATGCGCATTTTCCACCACCACAAGCGTCGCGGGCGCGACCTGCACGTCGCTGTCGTCGGTCAGGCAGTCGCGCACGGAGTCCGGATCCATTGTGCCGTTGACACTCTGCGGAAAACGCAGCGAAACACCGGAAAGCTGGGCGTAAGAGCCGGCTTCGTGGTCGGCAATATGCGAATGCGGGTCAATGATAACGCAGTCGCCGCGGCGGGTGTGCGCCAGCAGTGCGCAGGCGTTGCCCTGCATACCCGATGTGACAAACACCGCAGCCTCCTTGCCCAGCCGCTCGGCAGCATAGGCCTCCAGCTCGTGCAGAGTCGGATCGTCGTCAAATACATCGTCGCCAACCACGGCGGCAGCCATCGCATCCCGCATGGCCTGTGTCGGCTGGGTGACGGTGTCGCTTCGTAAATCAATGTAACGCATGGGGGTTCCTCCCTTTTAGAAATAATAATATGGTTTGGTTTGTCGGCCGGCAGCCGAGGGGGACGGGGCATTGCGTTTGCGCTCCGGGTAGTGAAAAATGAGCGCAACGCGCTCATTTTTGCTTGTTCACCGGAATTGCATCAGGTTTCATCTTTTTTGATTTGCGAAAGGTAGCGGTAAACGCTCGCTTGTGAGCAGTGCAGCGCATCGGCGACATCTTTGACCGCGCCCTTGAGCAGGAAAATGCCGCCTGCCTCGAGCGAGGAGATGATTTGGATGCGTTCGTCAGGTGTCAGCCGGTCGGCAGTCACGCCCAGCCGTGCCAGCTCGCGGCTCACCGCATCACCTGCAACAGCGTCAATTGAGTTGTGGAAGCTCTCGGTCGTGGCGGGGACGGCTCGTATGGTTTCGCCGCTTTGTGGTCTGTCGGGTTGACAGTGATCTTCCACAAATGCATCCGGATGACACAGGCGCAGGATGCTTTCGCTGGCCTCCTGATACCGACTGTCATCAAAATTGATGCAGAGCATGCCAATCAGACGGCCGTTTTGTTTGATAAACAGCGTGGAAGAACGCAAGGTCTTGCCTGCGGCGGATACACCGCAATAATGCAGCCGATAGTCCTGCGACTCGTAGCTTTTATCCATCAGAATCTTGAGCGCTACGTTGGTTAGAGGGGCGCCCACCTCGCGTCCGCTGACATGGTTGTTGGCGATGGCGATGATAGAGCGGTTCTTATCGGTCAGATCGTGCAGCGCGACCTCGTAATCGGGGCCAAGCGCCTGACCGAGAAATTCGGTCAATTTCATATAATGTTGCAACAACGGATTGGCCATACGCTCACCTCATTTTCAAAAATCAGACAGGTTTTTGACCCTGATTTTATTATACCGTAATAAAAAGAGATTTGTCAAAAAAGATGAGAATAAATTATCACAATTAAAAGAAATAATTATTATATATTTTTGACAAAACCTATATAAAATTCATACAAAAAGCAAAAATAAAAGTGTGCCACCGTACAAAATACACAAAAGGCGCTTGACAAATTATTATTCTGGTGATAAATTTATCTCAGAAAAGGAGGCGTGGAAAGGATGAAAAAAGTCATCAGTACGGATTTGGCCCCCGCGGCTATCGGACCGTACGCACAGGCCGTTGCAGTAGACGGACTGGTTATTACATCCGGGCAATTGCCCACAAACCCGGCGACCGGCACGTTCCCGGAAGGCATTGAGGCACAAACCAAACAGTCTCTGGAAAATGTTAAGGTCATTCTAGCCGAGGCAGGCACCGGTATGGATCGTATTATAAAGACCACCGTGTTCCTCAGTGATATGAACAACTTTGGCGCGATGAATGAAGTGTATGCCACATTCTTCGGTGAAGGTGGATACCCGGCTCGCTCTGCCGTTCAGGTAGCGCGCCTGCCCAAGGATGCACTGGTCGAGATTGAGGTTATCGCGGCCCTGTAACATCCCCTGATATTCGTTTACGTTAGTAAAAGATACTGTCCGCCAGTCGGAATTGTCGGAAGCGGAAAACCGGCAATCGATGACCGGGGTATCCTCTAAAAATAACGGCGCAACGCGCCAAGAAAAATGGAGGTAATTTATATGGACAAGAACATGGCTCACTACCCGCTGGATGTACCCGCACCCCATCATTTCACGTTTGCTGTTCGCGATCTGCCGGACGTTACGATTGAGCAGCGCGAGCGCGCTCTGAATGCAACTCACTGGAATGAATTCGCGTTCCCGGCCGGTATGCTGACCGTTGATATGCTGTCCGACTCCGGCACCACCGCGATGACCAACCAGCAGTGGGCGGCGCTGTTCCTCGGCGACGAGGCGTATGGCCGCAACACCGGTTATTATGTACTGCTCGATACCTTCCGCGACATCTTTGAGCGCGGCGGCGAGAAGAACTGGAAGAAGATCATCGACCTCGTGCGCACCGACTGTCGCGACGTAGAGAAAATGATGAACGAAGTTTACCTCTGCGAGTATGAGGGCGGCTTCTTCAATGGTGGCGCAAAGCAGATGGAGCGCCCGAACACCTTCATTATCCAGCAGGGTCGTGCAGCTGAGTCCGTCCTGATGGAAATTGTTCGCAATATCCTCAATCGCCGTTACCCCGGCAAGAAGTTTACCATCCCGTCCAACGGCCATTTCGATACCACCGAGGGCAACATCAAGCAGATGGGCTCCATTCCGCGCAACCTGTACAACAAGGAACTGCTGTACGAAGTACCGGAAGGCGGCAAGTATGAGAAGAACCCCTTCAAGGGCAACATGGACATCGAGAAGCTCGAGCAGCTGATCCAGGGCGTCGGCCCCGAGAACGTTCCGCTGATTTTCACCTGCATTACCAACAACCCGGTTTGCGGCCAGGCGGTTTCCATGGCAAACCTGAAGGAAATCAACCGCGTTGCGCATAAGTATGAGATTCCGGTGGTATTCGATACCGCTCGCTGGGCTGAGAATGCATACTTCATCAAGATGAACGAGGACGGCTATGCCGACAAGTCTATCGCGGAGATTGCAACTGAAATGTTCCAGTATTGCGATGCATTCACCATGTCCGCCAAGAAGGACGGTCATGCTAATATGGGCGGCATGCTCGCTTTCCGCGACAAGGGCCTGTTCTGGCAGAAGTTCTCCGATTTCGACGAGAACGGCAATATCATCACCGATGTAGGCGTTACCCTGAAGGTTAAGCAGATCTCCTGCTACGGCAACGACTCCTACGGCGGCATGTCCGGCCGTGACATCATGGCTCTGGCCGTTGGCCTGTATGAGAGCTGCGACTTCAACTACATGAACGAGCGCGTTGCACAGTGTAACTATCTGGCAGAAGGCTTCTATAAGGCCGGCGTCAAGGGCGTTGTACTTCCGGCAGGCGGCCATGCAGTGTACATCAACATGGATGAATTCTTTGACGGCAAGCGCGGCCACGATACCTTCGCAGGCGAGGGCTTCAGCCTTGAGCTGATTCGCCGCTATGGTATCCGTGTATCCGAGTTGGGCGACTACTCCATGGAGTATGACCTCAAGACGCCGGAGCAGCAGGCAGAGCTGGCGAATGTGGTTCGTTTCGCAATCGACCGCAGCCGCCTGACGCAGGAGCATCTGGATTACGTTATCGCAGCAGTTAAGGCGCTGTACGAGGACCGCGAGTCCATTCCGAACATGCGCATTGTATGGGGCCACAAGCTGCCGATGCGTCACTTCCATGCGTTCCTCGAGCCGTACCCGAACGAAGAGAAGTAATCTGAGGGAGACAATATGGGCGTAACCTGCGCCGCGTGGAAAGAGCGCAGGAAATGAAAGGTAAAGGTCACCCGCGGAAAAGTGAAAAATTCCGCGGGTGCTTTTATTATCGGTACGACCGGTAGAAAAAGGGGTGTAAAGTATGAGTAATGAAGAAACCAAACGCGATGGCTTTAAGAGCAAATGGGGCTTTATTTTAGCTTGTATTGGTTCTGCGGTTGGTATGGCGAACATCTGGCGTTTTCCGTATATGGTGGCGACCTATGGTGGCCTGACCTTCCTGCTTCCGTACTTTTTGTTTGTACTGCTGATCGGTGCATCCGGTGTTATGGAAGAGTTCTCTCTCGGCCGCTGGGGCGGTGCGGGTCCGGTCGGCTCGTTCGGCAAAGCGATGGAGGACGGCGGCAAGTCCAAAAAGGCCGGCGAAGTCATCGGCGCGCTGCCGGTTATCGGTTCCATGGGTCTGGCGATCGGCTACTCGGTCGTTATGGGCTGGATTTTCAAATACGCCAAAATGAGCATCACCGGTGAGATGTTCGCTATGGGTCAAAACATGGATAATATTGTCGGCACCTTCAGCGCAGCAGCGCCGGAAACCAAGACGCTTGGCGAAGGCATTAGTACGATGTTGCAGAACGGCATTTTTGGTATCGGTAATGGCTTCTGGATCATTGTTGCAATCGTTGTATCGGTCGTCATCATGGCGTTGGGTGTTGCGGGTGGTATTGAAAAGGCCTGCAAAATCATGATTCCGCTGCTGTTCGGTCTGTTCCTCATTATGGCGGTTTACATTGCGTTCCTGCCGGGTGCAGGCGATGGCTATAAGTTCATCTTTACGCTCGATCCGGCTGGACTGCTCAACTGGAAGGTTTGGATCTATGCCTTCGGTCAGGCGTTCTTCTCCCTGTCGGTTGCCGGCAACGGTTCGGTTATTTATGGTTCCTATCTGGGCAAGGATGTGGAAATTTCTTCTTCGGCCCGCAACGTAGCAGTATTTGATACGTTGGCAGCGCTGGTTGCGATGTTCGTAATCATCCCCGCAATGGCAACTACGGGCAGCGCGCTGGAGACCAACGGCCCTGGCTTGATGTTTATTGCGCTGCCCGGCGTGTTCAACGGCATGGGCGGCATCGGCTGGGCGATCGGTGCATTCTTCTTCATCGCGGTGCTGTTTGCCGGTACGACCTCGATCATCAACCTGTATGAGACGCCGGTTGCATTCATGCAGGAGAAACTTAAACTCGGTCGTATTCCTTCGGTTGTTATCATCCACGCTATTGGTCTGATTGTTGCGCTGCTCATTCAGCCGTGGACCTCGCAGTGGATGGATATGGTTTCGATTTACATTTGTCCGTTTGGTGCGGCGCTTGCCGGTATCATGTTCTTCTGGATCATGAAAAAGCAGACTGCACTCGACGCGGTCAATCAGGGTTCTCAAAAGGAAATCGGCGGCTGGTTCTATCCGTTCGGCAAGTGGATTTATGTACCGCTTTGCATCATTGCGTTGATTGCAGGCGCAGCACTCGGCGGTATTGGCTGATTCCCAAGCTGGAAAAAAATAATCACTCCCCTTCCCACGGGAATTGCCCGCCGCCTGTTGCAGACGGCGGGCAATTTGTGTTATACTAGTGGAGCAAATGGAACGGAATATGAGGAATGAAGGAGAAAAAGATGAACTCAGATCTGCGCGACAAGATATCCAGTGCCGCCACTGCGATTGAGATCACACTTGGCCTGATTATCCTGCTGGCCTGCGTTGTAGGCAGCGTGGGGCTGGTGTGTACGACTGAGCTGAATCAGATGCTTCTGGTGCCGGATTATTTTCAAGAGCGTCTGAGCGACGCTTGCCTGATCATCATCGGCATCGAGTTAATCAAGATGATTACCAGCTACACAATTGACTCTGTGGTGGATGTGATGCTGCTGGCGATTGCCCGTCAGATGATCGTCGAACATACTTCACCGCTGGAAAATCTGTTGGCGGTGCTTTCGGTTGGCGTACTGTTCGTCATTCGCAAGTATTTGTATATTTCGCGTCTGGATCGTCCGAAGAGAAGCAAGAAGGATATTGAAAACGATGTTCAAGCCGAAGTAATGGGGTTTGACGCATCGAAAGAAGAGAGAGAGAAGGAAGGCCGTCCCTGATGGGGCGGCCTTCGCCGTATTTACCGGACAGTGACGATAAAGCATACGCCGGTTTCGGTATTTTCCGCGCGGCATGCAAGACCGTGCAGCGCGAGAATTTTCTGCGTAATGGCAAGACCGAGGCCGTGCCCGCCGGCGCGGTTTCTCGCCTTATCACTGCGGTAGAACATCTCGAACAGACGGGGCAGTTCGCTTTCCGGAATGGGTTCGCAGTCGTTTTCGACTGTGAAGAGCGGTCCGCCGCTGCGGCGCAGCGTAACGGTCACGCGCCCGTCTTCGGGTGAGTATTTTGCGGCGTTTTCTAGCAAACAGCCAAACGCGCGGCGCAGCAGCGTTTCGTCACCGCGGATGCGGATGCCGTCCGTCAGATGGAGCGTCAGGCGGCGGTGTTCGAACAGCGGCGCGTATTCTTCAAGGAGCGACCGCAGCAGGGCGGAAAGGTCGATGGCGGTGCGGTGTTCCAGCTCATTTGTGCGGTCCAGACGGGTGTAGTCGAGCATTTCGCGCACCAAGCTGTTCATGCGGCCGGTTTCCTGCTCGATGGCGGCGAGGTAGCGCGCGTTCTCCTCGGGCGAAATGTCCTGCGCGATGGCTTCGGCGTAGCCGCCGATGAGCGCGAGCGGAGTTTTGAGGTCGTGGCTTGCCGCTGCGACAAACTGCTGCCGCCGGTCTTCGAGGTCGCGCTCACTGTCCCAGCGCTGGTGCAGATCGCCTGCCATATCCGTGAGCGCGCGGTTGAGGTCGCCTATCTCGTCGCCGCGGGAGGTGTCGGGATGAAAGGCATCGAATTCGAGGTGCGCGACGTGCTGCGCCTGACGGGTGGTGTCGTACAGCGGGTAGACAACAGCCCAGCGCACACCCTGATAGAACAGGAACAGCACAAGTATATAAAGCAGCGCCATCAGGAATGGGATATATCTGAAATAAAGGGAAATTTCGTTCGTATAATCCAAAGCATACGCCAAAAACAGCGTAGAATAACCGTTGCCGGATACTATGGAAGAGAAATCCCGCGTTTGCAGTGCATCCAGTCCGGTCTGCGTTCGATCTTCCCGCTGCCAATACTGAAGAAAGTGGAGCGCGTCGAAATACTGTTCCATTGCATTGTTATCTGTAAAAATATTCTGAAAGAAGAGGCGCTGCGAGGTGGTTTCCTCCACGGGCGTCTGCGCGTGCCAGGTCTGCCCATCCACAACGGAAACGATGCGGTTGGCTACGAGATAAGTGATTTTGGAAAACTCGTCCTCTTCCAATCCTTTCACCGTGCCATAAACTGTCCAATATGGACTGTTGCCTGACCATTCCGGTGTAACCGTTTGCGCGCATTGCTGTAAGGAGCAGATGTCCGCCTCGGAGAAGTCGCTTAGATCAATGATTACGTTATGGTAGACCGGTGCGTCATGTGCGCTGACTGTCTGTATGATGGTAAGCGGTGATGTTAAGGAAACGATCTCATTACCCACCGCATATTGCAGGATAAAAGGTGTAGAGGAATTTGTACTCGTCCATCGAGCGTAATCAAATCGCAGTTTCCAATAGGATTCGGAGTCCGGCAGGGGAAGGTGATCCGAATCTGGCACATGTAATTCCAGCTTGTCGAGCAAGAACTGCTGAATGTATTCCAGATAGGAATAACGCTGCTGTATGATGTGATCATTCGCGCGCTGTATGGAAAACCATGTCCACAGCGCGCACACCAGCGCCAGCATAAGCGCCATCAGCGCCGTCAGCCTTGTTGCGATGCTGCGCCGCAGCCAGAATGCTTTGAGCTTTTTCATCATGATCCCCCCAATCGGTAGCCCTTGCCGTAGACCGCTTTGATGTGCTGCGCCGCCGTGCCGAGGGCTTTGCGCAGGCTTGCCACATGGCGGTCGATCATGCGCTCGTCGCCGTCGAAGTCCACGCCCCACACGCGTTCGATCAGCAAATCGCGCGACACCGTGCGCCCCTGTTCGCGCAGCAGCAGCTCGAGAATCTGCGCTTCCTTGGGACGCAGAGACACCGGCGCGCCGTCCACCGTGACCGCGTGCGTCGCGGTGTCCAGCAAAATGCTGCCGTAGCCCAGCTCGGTTTCGCCCAGTCGCAGGCCGCGCGCCCGGCGCATGAGCGCCTGCGCCTTGGCGACCAGAACGGGGAAGGAAAAGGGTTTCACCACATAATCATCCGCGCCTGCGCGAAAACCCGCGAGCGTGTCGCCCTCCTGTCCGAGTGCGGTGACAAAAATCACCGGCACATCGCTCTCGCGCCGCACGGCTGTGCACACCTCCAGACCGTTCAGCTGCGGCATCATCACGTCCAGCACCAGCAGGTCGAAGCTGCGTTCCTGCGCGAGTGTGAGCGCCTGCTCGCCATCATACGCCGGGGTGACGGCGACGCCGGCCGCCCGAAAAAAGTCCTGCATGAGCGCAGAGAGCGCCTTGTCGTCCTCCGCCAGAAGAATATGTCCCGCCATGTGCATCCCCTCCTTTTGTTGCTTTCAGTATAGCATGGAATTGTCTGAATTTTATCTGTGCATCATAAAAAAACAGCCTGCCGTAAGGCAGGCTGTTGGTAAGAATGGCTTCATTTTCCGGGAGGGATGTCACCCACGCCGTTCAAGATATAGTGCGGACGGTAAGCGTAGTTTTCCACATCCGCGCGCGTGGTGCAGCCGGAGAGCACCAGTACGGTGTCCAGACCGGTTTCAATGCCCGCGACAATGTCGGTGTCCATACGGTCGCCCACCATGACGGCTTCATGTGAGTGCACGCCCAGCATACGCAGACCGGTGCGCATCATCAGGGGATTGGGCTTGCCGACATAATACGCGGTCTTGCCGGTCGCAAGTTCGATCGGCGCAACCAGCGCGCGGCAGGCCGGAATGATGCCCTGCTCGGAAGGCCCGGTCAGGTCCGAGTTGGTGGCAATCAGGCGCGCGCCCTTGTTGACCAAATCGACCGCTTTGAGGATGGTCTGATAGTTATAGGTGTTGGTTTCGCCTGCGATGACATAGTCCGGGTCAACGTCGTTCATCACGATGCCCGCCTCATACAGTGCGCCGACCAGACCGGGCGCGCCGATGACATAGGCGGATGCGCCGGGCTTCTGGCTGGCGACAAACTTGGCGGTTGCCAGCGCGGAGGTGTAAAAATGCTCTTCGCCGATTTCCAGTCCCATGCGGGCGAGCTTCTGCTGCAATTCCAGCGGCGAGCGCTCGGACGAGTTGGTCAAAAACAGAAAGCTCTTGTTTTCCTTTTGCAGCCAGTCGACAAATTCGGTTACGCCTTCCAGCAGACGGTTGCCGTGATAGATGACACCGTCCATATCGCAAATAAAACCTTTTTTCTCACGAAGCAATTCCAGTGTTTCGCTCATTTCGGTTCTCCTTTCGCTTATGATGCACTACTTCTATTATGCGGAGTGTACGGTGGTTTCGTCAAGAGAAAAAATTGCGCAGGTGTTAAATAACTGTAAAGGATAGATGCTTTGCGCGGGCGGGCAAAGCATGGTATACTGTAAGGGAATTGAGGGAATGGAGAGCGAATCATGGCAATCAGCAAAGCCATGCGTGCCGCGCTGCACGCACTGAGCTATACGGCAAATATTGATTTGGAAAAAACCTATCGGGTAGAGCGCGCGGTGCGAGGCCTGCGTACGCCGCTCGCGCCGCTTTACCATTTGTGGGACCATAAAATCGAGCGGGACGGGCACGATATTCGCGTACGCATCTACACACCCAAAAAGCAGACGGACGGCCGCTTGCTGCTGTTTTTCCACGGCGGCGGCTGGGTGCTCGAAAGTGTGGACACCTATAATGCGGTCTGCCGCAATCTGGCGCGGCGCACGGGCTGCCGTGTGGCCTCGGTGGAGTACGGCCTTGCGCCCGAGCATGTGTTTCCCGAAGGCCTGGAGGACTGTTACGCCGCTGCGCGTGAGGTTTACCGGCATCCTGAACAGTTCGGCGTGCGCTCGCAGGAGATTACGCTCGTGGGTGATTCCGCGGGCGGCAATCTGGCAGCAGCGGTGTCGCTGATGGCTCGCGACCGCGGAGAATTTGAGGTCGCGCAGCAGATTCTGATTTATCCGGCGACCTATCACGACCATTTACCCGACTCGCGCTTTGATTCCGTGCGGGAAAATGGCGCAGACTATTTGCTTACCGCCAAGCGCGTGTGTGATTATATGATGCTGTATGCGGGAGGAGACCCAAAACACATGCGCAATCCGTATTTTGCGCCGCTGCTTGCGCCCGATTTGTCTCGCCAGCCGCGCACGCTGGTCATCACCGCAGAATTTGACCCGCTGCGCGACGAGGGAGAGGCTTATGCCCGCGCGCTGCGGGATGCAGGCAATTCGGTGGAGCAATACCGCATGCCGGATGCGCTGCACGGCTATTTTTCGCTGCCGGTGCGGTTTCCGATGGTGCGGCGCACCTATGACTTAATCGAACAATTCCTGAATGGGGAGTCAATCGCATGCCAAACGATAAACGCAACCGAAAAAATTTAAGCTGGAGCCGTCTGGATAACGCGGCGAAGATATTTCCACCGACCTCACACGGGTCGGCGACGGGCGTGTTCCGCCTGTCGTGCGAGCTGACCGAGCCGGTCGCGCCCGACGTGCTGCAAACCGCGCTCGATCGCACGCTGAAGCGCTATCCGCATCTGCTGATGGTCATGCGTCGCGGTGTGTTCTGGTACTACCTGGAACAGACTACGCTGCGGGCTTCGGTCGTACCAGAGCATGCGCCGCCGTGCGCGGCGCTGTATGAGGGCAGCCGCTCGCTGCTGTTCCGCGTGAGCTATTGGCGGCATAAGGTCAGTCTGGATATGTACCATGTGCTGGCGGACGGAGCGGGTGCAATCGAGTTTTTCGAGTCGTTGATGACCGCCTATCTGATATTGCGCCATCCGGAGGCAGGGGTGGACGGGCTGCCGCAGGCATCCGTATCCCAACGCTGGGCAGACAGCTTCCAGAAGTATTACAAGCCGCATAGCGGCGGTAAAGCTTCCGAAGGGCTGGGTCGTGCCTACCGTTTGCGCGGGGTGCGCCGTGCGGACGGTGGTCTGACCGTTATTGAGGGCGTGGCAGATGTGCGGCAAGTGCTTGCGGCGGCACACCGCTGCGGCGCGACGCTGACCGTCTATATGACAGCACTCCTGCTTTCTGCTATTCACAGCGAAATGTATGTGCGCGAGCAGAAAAAACCGGTCATTTTGACCGTTCCGGTCGATTTGCGCAGCTTTTTCCCCTCGCGCACAACGCGCAACTTCTTTGGGACGATTCGGGTCGGATATGATTTTTCGCGCCGCTCCGGTGAACTGGAGGATATTGTCGCGTGCGTCGCAGCGGCATTTAAGGAAGAACTGACGCCCGAACGGTTGGGCGCGCGCATGAACCAGTTGGCCGCGCTCGAGCACAATCCCGTGCTGCGGCTGATTCCGCTGGCACTGAAAAACCCGGTTTTGCGGCTCAGTGGTGCGGTGTCCGACCGCGGAGAGACTGCGGCGCTGTCCAACGTGGGTAAATTACATCTGCCCGAAGCGCTTTGTCCCTTTGTGCGCGGCTTCGGCGTATTCATGTCGACGGGTGCGACGCAGCTTTGCACCTGTTCGTTTGGCACCAGCCTGCATTTTGGTTTTACTTCGGCCTTTGAGAACACCGAGGTGCAGCGTCGCTTTTTTGAGCTGCTGGTGGATGAGGGAATCGAAATCGAGATTCGAAGCAATGAATATCATGAAGAGGAGGAAACGTCATGCAGCGATGCCCCAGCTGCCGAGTGACCGTCGCCGGTCACAAAACCTGCTGTCCGCTGTGCGGCGGGCAGCTTTCCGGCACGCCGGAGCCGGATACCGAGGTGTTTCCGGCGCTGGAAAAGCCGCGCTTTACGACCGGTTTTGTGCTGCGGCTGCTGGCGTTGATTGCGATTGCGGTCAGCGTTATCTGCGTGCTGGTCAACATTGCAACCGGATGGCACGCGCTCTGGTCGCTGTTCGTGGTGGCGGGCGCGGTGTGCGTCTGGGTGGCGGCGGCGGTCGGCGTGGCCTATCGGCGCGACATGACACAGAATATCGGCTGGCAGGTCGTGCTGATTCCGGTTCTGTCGTTTTTATGGGATTGGTGGACGGGCTGGCGCGGCTGGTCGGTGGATTTTGTGCTGCCGTGTGTGTGCATCGTGGGTATTCTGGCGATGCTGCTGATTGCAGTGCTCTGCAAAACGCCGCTCCGGCTATTTGCCGGACCGTTCATCGGCGCATGCTTTTTCGGGCTGCTGCCCCTTGTTCTGATTGCGTGCGGACGGGTTCGGGTGCTGCTGCCCTCGCTTTTGTGTGCGGGACTGGCGATTTTGTCGCTGGCGGCGCTGGTGTTATTTCAGTGGCAGACCATCAAGGCGGAGCTGCAGAGGCGGTTCCATTTGTAAACAAAAAGAGCCGCACAGCGGCTCTTTTTGCATTTGGGTGCATTTGTGCTGAAATGGGTTGCATTTTGGCGCGAAAAGCCGTATACTGTCAGGATAAGACGGAAGGACGGCTTTGAAATGGACAAAAAACAACTGCTGCGGCTCGGCGGCAGCGCTGCGGGTGCGGTGCTGCCGTTTTGGCTGCTTGACCTTACTTTACGCACCGCAACAGGGTGCGCGGCGTGGTATCCGCTGTATGCGGTCGCGCCAAACCTGTTTTCGCTGGGCTTTGGAGCGCTGTTCGTGGCGCTGTGTCTGCTGCCGCAGCGGCGGACGGTCGGACGAATACTGTACGGATTGATTTATGCCGTTTGGGCGGTGTATGCGGTGGTGCAGTACGGCATCTGGCGCATTTTTGACCGGTTTTTGTTTCTGTCGGACTTCCTGTTTGCGGGAGAAGGGCTGGGCTTTGCGGGCTATATCCGGCAACTGATTGACGCACGCTTTGTGCTGGTAGCCGTGCTGCTGGTGCTGTGGGGCGTGCTGGGCGTGTGGCGGCTGCCCGAGAGTCTGCCGCGGCGGCGTGTCTGTCCTGTGCTGGTGCTGTTCTTTGCGCTGACGCAGTTTGTTGCGCCGCGTCTGTATGCGCCCGTACCAGAAACGCTCGACTGGGATTCTTGGCAGTCGAGTGGGTACGAATACGAGCGATTTTCTTCATCCACCTATGACCTTGCACTGACCGGCCCATATCAGTTTGTCGTACGGGATGCATGCCTGTCCATTGTACCCGACGCAGACGCGGCCGAGCAGCGTGCGCAGATTGATGCCTTTTTCGACGAGCGGCCCGCGCACGAGAACAACCAAATGACCGGTCTGCTGTCAGGCAAAAATCTGATTCTGGTGCAGCTAGAGAGCGTGGACGATTTTGTGCTCAACGACAAAAACACGCCGACACTCGCGCGATTACAGCGCGAAGGCATCAATTTTGCGGAGTTTTACACGCCGCAGTACGCGAACGGCTACACCTTCAACACCGAGTTTGCCGCGCAGACCGGCATTTATCCATACGCCAACGGAAATGTCGCCTATTCACTCAGCCGCAGCGCGTTTCCGTATGCACTCGGCAATCTGTTCGAGGATGTTGGCTATGCTGCCAATTCCTTTCACAAGAGCGAGGCCAAGTTCTACAATCGCGGTGCGATGCATCAGGCGTTCGGATACGAGCAGTATCATTCTGCGCTGGCTTACGCGCAGGATGAGCTGCAGGCGGGCGATGATAGGTTTTTGATTGACTGTGATGAACTCTACAGCGCGATGATCGCGCAGCAGCCGTTTGCGGATTTCCTCATCACCTACAGCGGACACCTTGGCTACGACGAGATAGACGCGCTGACTACCTATGCGCTCGAACAGTTCCCGGAATACAAGGATGACAGCCGTCCGTATGAGATAAACGGTCTGCTTGCCAAGGCGCGGCTGACCGACGAGATGTTCGCGCATCTGCTCGCGCGGCTGGAGGAGGATGGCCTGCTGGAAAACACGGTGATTTGCGTGTACGACGACCATTACGCCTACGGCTTGACCGACCGTGCGGTGCTGGAGGAATACTCTGAAGCCGCGGGCGGCCGCCTGCTTGAGCGCACGCCGTGCTTTATCTGGTATGAAGGCTGCACGCCGCAAACGGTGACCAAGACGCTGCAAACGGTTGATTTACTGCCGACACTGGCCAATCTGTTCGGAATGAAAGTGCCCGATACGATGGGACGGGATGCGTTTGATCCGGATTATGAGGGGTATGTCATTTTTCCGAACGGCGGCTGGCTCACCGATACGGCTTATGCGGAAAACGGGCAGATCGTATGGAACAACGGCATGACGGACGCGGAGGTGTCTGAAATGAACGCCTATGCCCGCCGCTTTCAGGAGGTAAACGACGCGATTCTGGACACGGATTACTATGCGCAGGCAACAGAGTAAAATAAAAGGACGTTTCCAAGTGGAAACGTCCTTTTGTCGTTTGTCCGTCAAATCTCGCCGAAAAAACGGCGGATTTCGATTTCTGCGCTTTCGGGGGAGTCCGAGCCGTGGATGACGTTATAGGTGGTTGAGCAGGCGAAGTCGCCGCGGATGGTACCCGGCATCGCGTTCTCGTTCTTGGTCGGACCCATGAGGGTGCGCATGCCCCCTATAACGTTTTCGCCCTCGACGACCATCGCCAGCACGGGGCCGCTCGTCATATACTCGACCGTGGGCGGGAAAAACGGCTGGTCGACGATGTGCGCATAATGCTCGCGCAGAATAGGCTCGTCCAGCTGCATGGTTTTCATGTGAGTGATGCGGTAGCCCTTGCGCTCAATGCGCGCGAGGATTTCGCCCGTGATGCCGCGCTGCAAAGCATCCGGTTTGAGCATGATATAGGTTCTTTCCATAAAACGCCTGCTTTCTGTTAAAGTGGTTACAGTCAGTATAGCACATTCTGCGACGGGAGAAAAGCGGCTGCGGTATCAGGTGTGCGCAGGGTTTTCGCCGCGTGCCAGAATGCGCAGCACCGGGACGGTCACAAAGATGGACAGAATGAATGCGAACAGGTCGCTGAGCGGCTGGCACAGCTGTACGCCGAGCAGTGCAAAAAAGATCGGTAACACAATGGCCAGCGGAATGAAGAACAACCCCTGCCGCGCCGCGGCAACCAGACTGGCGCGCATGGTCAGCGCGATGTTTTGCAGCAGCATATTGCACATGGTCACCCAGCCGATGAGCGGGAAGGACAGGCATTGCAGCCGCAGTGTCAGCGTGCCGATGCGGATAACTTCGGGGTCGTCCGCACGGAAAATGGCGATAATCTGGGGTGCGAAAATCCAGCCCAGCACAGCCAGCGCAAGCAGCACCAGAAACGAGGACTTGACGCAGAACCAGAAGCCGCGCCGCACGCGGTCATATTTGCGTGCGCCGTAATTATAGCCGCAGACCGGCTGGAAGCCCTGTCCAAAGCCAATCATGGCCGAACCGGCAAACTGCGAGACGCGGGAGACAATGCTCATCGCGGCGATGGCGGCATCGCCGTAAGGGCGCGCGGCGGTGTTGAGGAAGGTAACCGCAACCGAGGCCAGACCCTGCCGGCACAGGCTGGGCAGGCCGCCGCCCGCGAGCGCGGCAAAACGGCTGATGCTGGGAGAAAACTGCCGCAGGCGAATCTGTACGCCGCGCGACAGACGAATGCCGAGCAGAAGCAGCAGAAAGCTGATGAGCTGGCTGAGAATGGTCGCATAGGCCGCGCCGCTGATGCCCAAATCAAGCACAAAGATAAACAGCGGGTCAAGCACGATGTTGAGCACACCGCCCGATACCAGCCCGACCATCGCATAGGTCGCGTTGCCCTGCTGACGCAGCTGATTGTTGAGGACAAGCGCGGCCATCATATACGGCGCGCCGCACAGAATGATTTGCATGTAGGCAAGCGCATATGGATAGATGGTTTCGGTTGCACCGAGCAGGTGGCATAGCGGACTGCGCAGCAGCAGACCGAAAACCAGAATCAGAATACCCGTGATGAGCGCGGAAAAGAAGCCGGTCGCCGCCATGCGCTCGGCTTCCTCCTGATGCTGCGCGCCGAGCTGGCGCGAAATATAGCTGCCCGAGCCTTGCCCGAAGAAAAAGCCGATCGACTGGATAAGCGCCATAAGCGGGAACACCACGCCGACCGCACCGGTTGCGCTGGTGCCCAGCTTGCCAACGAAAAAGGTGTCGGCCATGTTATAGATGGAAGTGATGAGCATGCTGATGATGGTCGGAACGGCCATTTTGCAAATCAGCGGCTCGAGCGGCGCCTCGGTCATCTGGTGGAAGCGGCGATCCTGCGCTTCACTGGTGGTTTGTTCGGCCATGGTATTTCGCCTCCGTTCGTGTAATCTGTTCGCATAACCACTCGGCTGCACGTTCAAAGCTCTCATCCGCAGATGCCAGCGGAGAGCGGAAAAAACCGGCGGCTTCCATGGAAATATAGCCGTGCAGCGTACTGCGGATTAAACGGGATAGATGCACACGCTCCTCCGCCGGCAGGCCGAGCGGTGCAAGCAAGCGCACAAACAAATCCATAAACGCCTGTTTACGCGCAATCAAACCGGGATCGGAAAACTGCGGCAGCATCATCATTGCACGGTATAACTGCGGCTGCTCATGGGCAAAGCTGCGGTAAGCCGCAGCCAGCGCGCGTAATGCATCTGTAACCGGACGGATATCGACCGCTTGCTCAAGCGTTTCCATCAGACGGTCAAGCGCGCACTCGGCCAGCCGCACATTCAGTTCGGGCAAGCCCTGCAAATGATTGTATAGAGAAGCCGGTTTGACATCCAGCGCGTCTGCCAGTTCGCGCAGCGTCAGGTTTTCCATGCCTTTTTCCTCGGCCAGTGCCGCGGCCGCATCGACAATGGTATCGCGGCTGAGCCCCTTTCTTGCCATGCGATATTCCTCCAAACTAACAATATTAGTTTTCTTTGTTTTCAGCATAAACTAACGGTGTTAGTTTGTCAAGCGCGAGGCGCGCGAAGAATGGGGAAACTGGACGCAGATAGGCTTGACATATATAGGTCATCTATATATAATAAATATATCGAACACCGATATAGGGAGGGATGGAAAATGGCAATCGACAAAAGTTTGCTTGCGGGCAGTACGGGGCTGCTGGTGCTGCGTCTGCTCGAAGAGGATGACCTGTACGGTTATCAGATGATCGAGCGGCTGCGCGAGCGGTCGGACGACACCTTTTCGCTCAAGGCGGGTACGCTCTATCCGCTGCTGCACACGCTGGAAACGCAGGGGTTGGTGCAGAGCTATGAGCGCGCCGCGGACGGTGCGCGGGTGCGCAAGTATTACCATCTGACCGACGCGGGACGCACGCGGCTGGCGGAAAAAACCGAGGAATGGCGGCAGTTTTCCGGCGCGGTCGAGCGCGTGCTGAAGGGGGGAGAAAGCCATGCGTTTGCCTGACGGCGTGCGGCGGTATCTGCTGCATTTGCTCGAGCGCGATGCTGCGGAGCGGGCGCTGGATACGGCAGAACTCGAAGCGCTGGCCGCAGCCGCCGAGGGGCGCAGCGCAAAGCCGCTGCCCGAACTGCTGCGCGGCTGGGTGAGCAGCGCGACCGCTCAGATGCGCTGGAAACGGGCGCGCCCGGTGGCGGCAAAAGAGTTGGCCGACCACCTGAGCGACCAGTACGAGGCGTTTCTGGATGAGGGCATGGACGAAGAAGCAGCCGCGCAGGCGACCGCGCGAGAGATGGGCGACGCGGTCAAAACCGGCACGCAGCTTGACCGCGCGTGGCGTCCGCGGCCGGACTGGGTGATGCTGGGCATCGTGCTGGTGGTCGCGGCGGTGGGACTGGTGCTGCAATACAGCATGCGTCCCAATAATGATTTGGAATGGTACATGTTTTTCGGAAAATATGTGGCGGGCGCTGTGTGTCTGCTGGCGGCGTATTTTGTGGACTATACCATCCTCGGTCGGCGCTGCTGGCTGCTGTACGGCGCGTGGGTCGTCGTTGGGCTGCTGCTGACCCGAGGGCCGATCTCGATGGGCAAGCTGTATCATCTGGGGTGTTGGGTGTGGTTCTTCCCAGTGCTGTTTGCAGGCATTTTGTTCCGGCAGCGCGGCAAGGGGATGCGCGGCATTGGCATCTGCCTGCTGTCACTACTCGCCATGTGGTTTCTGGCAATGCAGGCACCTTCAATGGCGGCAATTGCTGTGCAGACACTGGTCAGCTGCGGCATACTGGCTGCGGCGGTCTGGCGCGGCGCGTTCGGACGGCGCAGCATGGGCAAGCTGGCGCTCGCGGCGTCGCCGGTGCTGGCGATGCTGTTCTACTTCCTGTTTCAGCTCTATGCGTATGAGCACATACGGGAAAGGCTGGCAGCTGCGCTGCATCCGCAGCGTGATGCATTGGCGCAAGGCTGGCTGGGCGCGCTTGTTCAGTATATCATGTTCGGCATCCGGTATCCGAACTGTGAAAAGGGCGGCTATGAGACATTCGTGCGGTATGAAGGCACCACAGACCTGCTCTTTGTTTCCGCAAAGTATTGCTGGGGCTGGGCGGCGGTGCTGCTGATTTTGGCGGCGGTCGTGCTGCTGCTTGTCTGGGGGTTCCGTATTGCGGGCAAACAGACCGGTCTGCTTGCCCGCAGTGTGTGCATGGGTGTGATGGTGACCTTTGCGCTGCAAACCCTCATGTATGTGCTGCAAAACTGCGGCATCATCCTGATTGCAGCCTATGGCCTGCCGCTGCTGTCCTATGGCAGCCTGTACCTATGCCAGACCATGCTGCTGCTCGGCCTGCTGCTGTCCGCGCAGCGGTCGGGACAACTGGAAAGCGGCCTTGCGCCGCAAAACGCGCGTTCTGTTCCGTAACCACAATCTATGCTATACTGAAAGACAGTCCTTCGGGGCTGTCTTTTGCTTTTGCAAAAAATTTTCCCTCCCACTGTCAGCAAACGGACCGCTCATTCGTATTGTAGGTGAAGCGACGTTGCTGACACGGCCGGACGGCCGCCAAAGGAGTTGATGAAACCATGATACAACTGGACAGGGCCGAGGCCGAACGGTTGGTGAACACTTATTCCGACCTGATTCTGCGGCTTTCGTATACCTATCTGAAAAATACACAGGACGCGGAGGATATCTGCCAGACCGTGTTCCTCAAACTGCTGACCAGCGGACAGGTTTTTGACAGTCCGGCACACGAAAAGGCGTGGATCATCCGCGCGACCGCAAATGCTTGTAAGGATACGATGCGAAACGCCTTTCGGCAGCGCACGGTGGCGCTCGAAGCGGTGGCGGAAGCGCCTGCGCCCGCCGCACCGGAAAACGATGTGCTGGAAGCGGTGATGGCGCTGCCGGAAAACTACCGCGAAGCGGTCTACCTGTATTACTACGAAGGCTACTCCGTCCGCGAGATTGCAGGCCTGTTGGGCCGCAGCGAGTCCGCGGTGACCGCGCACCTGAGCCGGGGACGGCAAAAGCTGCGCATGACTTTGGGAGGGAATGAATATGAACAGAGCGTATAATGATAACAGAGAGTATACTGATGCACTGGATGGTCTGCGTTTCTCGGACGAGGCTAAGGCGCGCATGGTGCAGAACCTGCTGGATGCGGCGGGCGAGGGCGCACCGAAGCAGGCAAAACCGCGTAAGCGGAAATTTGGACTGCCGCGCGTGGCAGCGGTCGGTGTAGCGGCGGTACTGGTGCTGGGTATCGGCGCAGGTGCGTCGGGCGTGTTCAAAACCGCGGGTGAAGCGTTCTCCGGTGTATTCGGCCCGACGGCTGACACCGAGATCATCGACCAGATCGGTCGCCCGATCGGCGCGAGCGACACGGATAACGGCGTGACCGTCACAGCGGATGCCATCATCGGCGACAAGTACCATTACGCAATCACCTATTCGATCGTCCGGGACGATGGCGAGGCGTTTGACATCGACCTGAGCAAAACGGTGGGCGACGGCCTGCTGCCGCTGAATTTTGCGGAAGAGGATACCACGCTGGTGGGCTATTTCGGCGGCACGCATGGTGGTTCGTATTTTTACGACGCGGACCCGAGCGATCCCTCCATTCAATATGTGGAAACGCGCGAGCTTAGCGATGGCGACGTGCATGGCCGCACGGTGCAGGCGAAATTCAGCGATTTGTATGTGTTTGACGAGGATATGAACCGCACCGTGATTGCTGAAGGCGATTGGTCGTTTAAGTTCAATCTGGATTTCGAGGATACTTCAATCAATCTGCCGGCGGGTCAGAGCTTTGACTTGAACGGTATGACTGCAACCATCGACGAGATCACACTGTCTCCGCTCGCGCTGCGCGTGGATTACACCGTCGACAGTGAGGTGCAGTGGGGCGAGAACGCGCAATCGGGCAAGCAGAGCGACCATGACAGCGCGCAGATGCAGAAGTATTTTGACGATGTGCAAATTCTGATAAACAAGGCGGACGGTACCAGTTTGGATATGTCCTATGCAGGCGGCAGCATCAAGCCGCAGGACGGAAAAACCATTTGCCAGAAGGGTGATATTTTCAGTGAGATTATCCCGATGGAGGATATCGTTTCGCTTACGATCGGCGGCGTAGAAATCCCCGTTCAGCAGTAAAACCAAACAAACAGCGGCATCCGATAACGGGTGCCGCTGCTTTTTGTTACTATACACAGTGTTCGGAAATAGTAAAATCCGACTGGATTCGATTTACAAATCTTCCAGACAGTGCTACAATCAAAACGGGAAATCACTACATGCTGACCTCGGAGGGAATAGGAATGGATATGCTCAAGGATTATCCGCTGCTCCGCACGGATAGTTACGCAAAGATTTTTCTGTATAATACCCACGAAACCGTAGCCTGTGTGCCAAGACATATCATCCGCATGCGCGATAAGGTGCGGCCGGACAAGCTGCAGCAGGCGGTGGAGCAGGCGTTGCTGCGCTTCCCGCATATGATGCTCGGTGTGGAGGCGACCGACACCAGCTTCCGCTATCGCCAGAATGTTCTGCCACCCGTGGTGCTGCCGTTTGACGGGGTGGAAAAACGCTATACCATTGGTTCGCCCGATACGCACGGCTATCTGTTTCTGGTTGGCTATCAGGATAATACGATCACCATGGAATATCAGCACTCGATTTCGGACGGCCGCGGCTTTGAGGAATTCATCCGCTGCGTGCTGTTCCAGTATCTGACGCTGTGCGGGTATCCGGTTGAGAACGACGGCTCAGTGCGCGGCATGGATACGCGCTGGTCGCCGGAGGAGAGTGCGGATGGCTACCGCCAGCTTGCCGATCAGGAGTTCTCGCCTGCGGGCATCTGGAAAAAGCCCGAAGCGTCTCATGCGTGGGATCTGACTGACAAGGGCGATGGACCGGAGATTGTAACCGACGTTACCTTTCCGTTTGAGCAGCTGCACAGCTACAGCAAGTCGATTGGCGTCAGCCCGTTGTCCATTGTGGCGCCGCTGCTTATGCGCGCATTCGACCAGAAATATGGCGAGCCGGACAAGCCGGTCATTTCGCAGATCCCGGTTGACTTGCGGCCGCTGCTGCCGTCGGCAACCACACGGTACTTTATCTGCTTTATCGACCTTCCGTACTTACCGGAGTATCGTGATTTGCCGCTGCCCGAAGTATTCCGCAAAACAAAGGAATTCTTAAACAGCCAGATGGAGCGCGAACAGCTGCTCTATCGCGCGAAGGCTGCGTCCGACCGGTGCAGCGAGCTGCATGAGGCGAATATGCCGCTGGCGGAAAAGATGAAGGAAGGACAGAAGCTATGTCGGGATTTTGTACTGGAGGACAGCTTCCTGATCACCAACGTCGGCCGCTTTAAGATGCCGGAAAGCTGCATGCCGTACATCCTGGATTATGGCGCGGTGCTGCCATGCGCCGTGCAGCCATTCGCCATGCTGGTGTCGTCCTTCGGCAGCCGCATGAAGCTGTCGGTCGCCCAGCGGGACCACGATATGCAGGTGGTGGAGGCATTGGCTGCAGGGCTTGAAGAGATCGGTGTGCAGGCCAAGATGGTCCATTACCCGTTCCGTGTGACCAAATACAATGGTTTGGCATGCGGCCAGATGAAATAAATCCAAAGAGGGCTTTTTTGCAAGCCCTCTTTTTCTGTTTTTTTAAAGGATTAGCAAAAGCTAACTGAAAAACTTTCCTTTTCGCGGAAAACGTGGTATACTATCTTTATCTGGAATTAAAATTCAAAATGAGGCGAAACAAATGACGAAAATTGATATTATTTCGGGTTTTCTGGGCGCCGGTAAGACCACGCTGATCAAGCGGCTGCTGGCAGATGCCCTGAAAGGCGAGCAGGTCGTGCTGATTGAAAACGAGTTCGGTGAAATCGGCATTGACGGCGGTTTCCTCAAGGATTCCGGCATCGTGGTAAATGAAATGAACGCGGGCTGCATCTGCTGCTCGCTGGTTGGCGACTTTGGTAAGGCGCTGCACGACGTAGTTGAGCAGTACCACCCCGACCGCATTCTGATTGAGCCGTCCGGTGTGGGCAAGCTGTCCGATGTCATCGGCGCAGTACAGAACGCACATCTGGATGTGCAGCTCAATTCGTTCGTGACGGTAGTTGACGCGCTCAAGGCCAAGATGTATCTGAAGAACTTCGGCGAGTTCTTTGAAAATCAGGTGGCGCACGCAGGTGCGATTTTGCTGTCCCGCACGGCGGAATGCCCGGCAAAGCGTCTGGACGAGGTGGTTGGCTTGCTGCGCGGACTGAACGCGCATGCGCGCATCGTGACCACGCCGTGGAAGGAACTGACCGGCATGCAGCTGCTCCAGACGATGGAGGGCAGCCGCGATCTGGTGCAGGAGGTGCTCGACGAAATCGCGCGTGAGCCGGTGCATGAGCATCATCACCATCACGACCATGAGCATGAGCATCATCACGAGCATGACCATGAGCATCATCACGAGCATGACCACGACCACGAGCATGAACATCATCATGATCACGGCCCGGACTGCACCTGTGGCTGCCATGACCACGACCATGAGCACCATCATCACCACGACCACTGCGGCTGCGGTCATGACCATGACGCGGATGAAGTATTCACCTCTTGGGGGGTAGAGACACCGCACAAGTACACCGAGGAGGAGCTGAACCGCGCGCTCACCGCACTGGGCGACCCGTCGCTCGGCACGGTCCTGCGCGCGAAGGGCATTGTGCCCGCCGCGGACGGCGGCGAGTGGCTGCACTTTGATTATGTGCCCGGCGCACCGGAAATCCGCCGCGGTGCGGCCGATTATACCGGTCGTCTGTGCGTCATCGGCGCGGAGCTGGACGAAGAGCGCATTGCCGATCTGTTCGGTGTTGCCTAAAGGAGGAAAACGGTATGCCAAATAGGGAACCGATTCCGGTTTATGTGTTTACCGGCTTTCTGGAAAGCGGCAAAACCCAGTTTATCAAGGAAATCATTGCCGACCCGAATTTTACGGAAAATGAGCGCACTGCGCTTTTGATGTGCGAAGAGGGCATCGAGGAATATGACGAGCGTGAGCTGCTGCATTTTGGAACGGCGCTCGTGCCAATCGAGTCAGCTTCCGACCTGACGCCCAACCGGCTCAAGCGGGTGGAGCAGAAGTTTGATCCCGATCGCATCATCATCGAATACAACGGTATGTGGAAGCTGGATGATTTGCTGGCTGCATTTCCCTCGCGGTGGGAGCTGTACCAGATTGTTACGACTGTGGATGCGTCCACTTTTGAACTGTATTCCAACAATATGGGGCCGATGATGTTCGAGCACATCACGACCGCCGATCTGGTGGTATTCAATCGCTGTACGGACGCACTCAAAGAGATGCTTTACAAAAAGAACATCCGTGCGATGAACCCGCGTGCAACCATCTATCTGGATGATGTGGACGGCAACTCGGAGGATTATGCGCGCAATATGCCGCTGCCGTTCGATGTGGATGCAGATATCATCGACATTGCGCCCGCGGACTACGGCCTGTGGTATATCGACGCGATGGGCGATCCGAACAAGTACGACGGCAAAACTGTGCGGTTTCTGGCGCAGGTCTATGTCGGCAGCAACGTGCCGGCCGGCTCGTTTGTGCCGGGACGGTTCGGCATGGTCTGCTGCGCGGAGGACATCAGCTTTCTGGGCTTCCTCTGTCGCTGGCCGGGGGCGAAGGACCTCAAACAGCGTGACTGGGTGCGCGTAACTTCGTCCATCACGGTCGAGACGCTGCCGCAATACCGCGGCGAAGGCCCGGTGCTGCACGCTTCCGAGGTGATTCCGGCGGAAAAGCCGGAGGAAGAACTGGTATATTTTAATTAAGTCGTTTGAAGCGTACAGCTTCAAACGAGGCAGTCGTGCCGCACTGTGTGCGGACACAGCTGGAGCGAAAAAAGTTCCGACGAGCGAAACTTTTTCCCGCCCTTGTAGCAAACGGCAGGCGCATGTCCTGCCATTTGCTGAAAACAGACCGCCTAAAGCGGCCTGTTTTCTATTTTATGCGCGCTGTCGCGCGAAAGGCGCTGCCAAATAGAAAAATCCCCTCAGGCATTGCCTGAGGGGATTCATTATGCGTTTTTTGCTTATGTAAGGAAGGATTACTCCTCAACCTTTACGTAAACACCGCCGTTGCGGCAGGACTCGGTTGCAGCCTTCGCCATGAGAACCGGACGCAGGCCGTCGATAGCGCCAACCGGAACCGGCTTGTCGTTGTTGATTGCATCAACAAACGCGATAACCTGCTCGATAAACGCCTGATTGTAACGCTCGAGGAAGAACCACAGCGGCTTCTCGGAGTGAGCGCCGTCCTTGGTCATAACGGTCGTGGTGTTGATAAGGTCGTTGGCATCGGAAGCCATGCCCTTGGAGCCAAACGCCTCAACGCGCTGGTCATAGCCGTAAACAGCCTGACGGGAGTTGTTGATGACTGCGATGCAGCCGTTTGCCATCTTCATGGTGACGACAGCAGTGTCAACGTCCGGGATACCGGACTCTTCCTGCAGGTTCGGGTTAACCAGGCAGGAGCCGACAGCGGAGATCTCAACAGCCTCGGAACCGGTGACGTAGCGCACCATATCGAAGTCGTGGATCATCATGTCGTAGAAGATACCGCCGGAAACCGCAACATAGGATGCCGGGGGCGGCTCCGGGTCACGGGAAGAAACGATAACAATGTGCGGATCGCCGATCGTGCCGTCCTTGACAGCGTCAGCGACTGCCTTGTGGTTGTGGTCGAAGCGGCGGTTGAAGCCAACCTGGAACTTAACGCCCTTCTCTTCAACCAGTGCGAGCAGCTTCTTGATCTTCTCGATATCATAATCGATCGGCTTCTCGCAGAATACGTGCTTGCCGGCGTTAACAGCCGCCATGGAAACGTCGCAGTGCGTGTCGGTGGACGAGCAAACGAACACAACGTCTACTTCGGGATTGTTGATAACGTCCATGAAGTCCGTGGAAACGTTGGTGATCTTGCGCTCTGCCAGCCACTCGCGTGCGCCGGACTTATCCAGCATCGGATCTGCCGCAGCTACGACCTGCACGCCCGGTACGCTGTTGATCAGGTTATTGATGTGCAGCTTGCCGATACGGCCGCAGCCAACTACGCCGATTTTTAAAATGCCCATTTCAAATCTCTCCTTTTACATAAGGTGACTTTATTATAGACCACTTGAAGAGGAGCATCAAGAGCATGGCCGGAATTTCGGCGCACCGCCCAATTTTGAAAAGCGTGATTGGTGAAAAATGGCGGCGCAGAACCGCTGTAAAGCGTGCAAAAAGCCTGTGCATTGTGCGTAAAAGAAAAATGCACGGAAAAGGGCGTTTTACGGGGAAAGTGTGCAAAATGCACAGAATTGCTTGTGCCATGCAAGCTACTGTGATAAAATGGCTGTATATTGCAGACAGCCCGCTGCAATAGCACAGGTAAAGGGGAATCAATTGATGAAGGTAACTGCACAGTGGATAGCGGAGCAATGCGGCGTTTCGCGCGGCACGGTTGACCGGGTAGTGAACGGACGCCCGAACGTAGCGCCTGAGGTGCGTGAGCGAGTGCAGAAGATGATTAACGAATACGGCTATAAAACACCGGCGCAGCGGCAGGCAGCGCGGGTGGGACGGGGTGCTTACCGGATTGGCGTGATTTTGCCGAGCTGGGATGCCTTTTTCATTCGCCGTATGCGGGAGGGTATCCGCGTGGCGGTGCATAACCGTGGTTTGAATGACGTAAACGTATTGGTGGAAGAGCTGAAGAACCGTTCGCATCGCTCGTATTTCGAGGCGATCGAGCGGCTGGAGGGACGCGGGATCGACGGCCTCATCCTGACCGCGCCGGATACGCTCGCGATGAGCGAGGAAATCGACCGGCTGGTGACGGCAGGCATTCAGGTTGTCACTTGTGACTCTGACGTGCGTCAAAGCCGCCGTTTGTATCATATCGGACAGGATATGGTCAAATCCGGACGGGTGGCCGCGGGTCTGCTCGCGCCGTACATATCGGGTGCAGAGGTGCTGGTGGTGACGGGAAACCGTGAGTTTACTGCCCATGGATTGCGCGTGCGCGGCTTTCTGGACCGAATTTACGAGATTTTCGGCGGCAATGTCAATGCGCACGTAATTGAAAGCGTAGAGCAGTATGAACTGACCTACGACGGCGTTTTGCAGAACCTGCGGCAAAATCCGCGTCTGCGCGGCATATATATGGCAAACGAATCTGTCCGCGGCTGTATGGATGCACTCGAGCGCGCCAAGCCTGCGCGCCGTGTGCATGTGGTCTGCCACGATTTGACGCCGCATGCACGGCAGTATCTCGAGGATGGACGGCTGGATTTTATCATCGATCAGGATTTTTCCGCGCAGACGACGCGAGCGATCGAGGTGCTGGCGCATACGCTGCGCACGGGAGAGCCGCCGCGGCAGGAGATAGAATATATCCACACGAGCATTATTACGCGCGAATTGCTCTGAACAGCGGGAGGAGACGACGACAGAACAGATGAAACGAATACGAACAGGCGCTTTGTTGGCCGGAGCGCTTTGTGTGCTTATGGTTGTGCCGGCCGGTGCGGTAAGCGTGCTGGATGTGGCAGGGGCCGGCATGTGGGCAACGGTTTCTGCGGCGCAGAATGCGCTCGGGCGCGACGGCGTGAATGCAGCACCGCCGGTACAGGATGAGCAGTCAATCGGCTTTGTCGGGCTGGAAAAAACCGTCCGGGCAAACAACCAGACCATTCAAGGCTTTCAGAAAACACTGGCGAGCATCCAGAACACCAATCTTGATGGACAGTTTGTGCAGCAGGCGTTTCAGTATCAGGCGCAGTACAATCAATACAAGATAGAGTACGATGCCTATAATGAATTTATCAATGCGCTGGGAGAGACGCAGGACTCGACCGTGCAGGCGCAGATTGCAATGGCGACCAAGCTGCGTGCGTTGGCGGAATCCGGAATGAATAGCATGAAAAAGATGATGGATGGACTGGATGAAGCACAGGAAGAAGCGGAGACCCAGCTCGAAGATACCTATACCAGCACAAAAAAACAGCTGGATAACACGGCAAATCAGATTGTTGTAGGCGCGCAGACCGCGTATATCGGCATCATCACCACGCAGGAGGGTATCGCAACGCTCGACCGCAATTTAGCGGCGCTTGACCGCCAGATTGCAGCGGTGGAAAAACAGGTGGAGATAGGGATGGCTTCTCAGCTGACGCTGGATAACCTGCGCCAGACGCGCCGCACGACAGCGGCGCAGCGTGAGACGCTCACGCTGATGCAGACGACAACGGAAAACCAGCTGTCGCTGCTATGCGGCAATACGGCGGCGACCACGGTCAAGCCGACCACGCTGCCGACCGTGACGGAAAAGCAGCTGTCGGATATGAATTACGAAGAGGATCTGAAAAAGGCGATGGACAACAGCTATTCCATCTGGTCTGCACAGGAGCAGGCACGCGAGGCGTCAAATGATTACGCGGATGGCGTGGCTGCAGGCGTGGATTCCTATGAGGCTGCCAAACTCAATTTGGAATATGCCAAGGAGAGCGCCGAAAACACCTTCCGGCAGCTTTATCTGGATGTGCAGGACAAAAAACGTCTGCTGGACGAAGCCAAAGCCGCATATGATACAGAAAAGAAGAATTTTGATGTGGATGCGCTGCAATATGAACGCGGCATGATCTCCCAGCTCGATTATTTGACGGCACAGGACGATCTGGCCGCCAAACAGGATGCCGTGAACACGGCTGAGCATGACCTGTTTACGGCATATAATACCTACGATTGGGCCAAACGAGGCTATATGGCAGGCGGCGCGATGTGACGGCGAATCGGAAAAGCAAGCAACGGAGGACACAGATGAAGAGCAAACGTATTTTGGCTGCTGTGATGGCGGCGGCGCTGCTGTTGGGTGCAGGCTGCGGCAAGGAGCAGGAGCAAACGGAAGAGGTGCCGGCCGGGACCGCGGTGGAAGTGATGACGGTTGCGTCCGGCCTGATGAATGCGGAGTATTCCGTGACGGGCAAGGTGGTTGCGGTCAATGAAGTGCAGGTATTCCCGCTTTTGGCGGGGCAGGTGCTGACACTGCCGGTCAAGGAAGGCGATAAGGTCACCAAGGGACAGGTACTGTTTACCGTGGACACCTCGACGGTCACCTCTACGCTGGGCGCATTGCAGCAGTCGTACAGCGCCACCAAGGCCGCGACCGATGGCGCCATTTCTTCGGCGCAGCTCGGCGTACAGCAGGCGCAGATTGGTGTGGATCAGGCGCAGCAGGCGCTGGATAACACCAAGGCGCTTTATGAAGTCGGTGCGGCAGCCGCGCAGGATGTGACGCGCGCGGAGCAGGCGGTCGAGCAGGCGCAGGGGGCGCTGCAGCAGGCGCAGGCGGGCGTGTCGCAGGCGCAGGCGCAGCAATCCGCGTCTCTTGCGCAGATTCAGGCGTCAATGGATCAGATTACCACGCAGGCGGCGCTCGGCACGGTCAAAGCGCCTTGCGCGGGTACCGTGACGGCGGTCAATGTGGTGCGCGGCGGTATGGCCTCGTCCGCACAGCCCGGTGTGGTCATTGCGGAGGACGGCAAGGTGGAGGTTACCGCTTCGGTGGCAGAGGATGTGTTCACCAACATCCATGAGGGCGACAGTGCGGGCATTCTGATTTCGGTGCTGTCGGACGACATGCTGCAGGGAACAATCGGATCGCTGCCCGCAGCGGCCAATGCACAGACCAATCTGTATGATATTCCAGTCGCGCTGCCCGCAGGCACTGCACCACCCATCGGCGCGTTTGCCACCGTCACGTTTTACACGGCCCGCCGCAGCGATGCGCTGTCCGTGCCGACCGAGGCAATCCTGACCGGAACGGGCGACGAGCGGTACGTGTTTGTGGTTGACGATTTCGGAGAGGGCGATACTGCCACGCGCGTGGTGGTACAGACCGGGCTGGTCAGCAAAACGGATACCGAGATCGTGTCCGGCCTGGCCGAGGGCGACCGGGTGGTCGTCAAGGGGCAGTCCTATCTGTCGGACGGCGCGGTGGTGCGCGTGGTGTCCGGCGAGGATGATGCATCCGCTGATGATACCGCGGCGGGCGTCACCAACGACACCGCGGATGCCGCAGCGGACGGGGAGGGCTGACACCCCTATGAAAATTGCGGAAAACTGTATCAAACACAACGTCATGACCATTCTCGCGTACATATTGGTCGTTGTGTTTGGCTTTTATTGCTTTCAATCCCTGCCGCTGGCATTGATGCCGGATATGGAGCTGCCGGTGGCGATTGTATATTCGACCTATGCGGGCGCGGGACCGGAGGACATCGAGCAGCAGGTGACCAGACCGCTCGAGTCTGCCTGTGCGGGCCTTGCGGGTTTGGAGACGCTCAGCTCGACCTCGGCGGAAAACATGTCCATGGTCATCGTGCAGTTTGCCTACGGCACCAATCTGGATAAGGCGATGACCGATATGCGCGACAAGGTCGATCAGGCAAAATCCCTGTTGCCGGAGGACGCGACCGACCCGACTGTCATGTCGATTGACATCGACTCTATGCCGGTCATCATGGTCGCGCTGCGCGGCAACGATTTGGCAAGCCTGCAGTCGATGGCGGAGGATGAGATAGCGCCCGCGCTCGAACGTCTGGACGGCGTGGCTTCGGTGGATATTTCGGGCGGCTATGAAAATGAAGTTGCGGTCAAAACTGACGCGGCGCGCCTGAAGGGCTATAACCTGACGGTCAGCTCGGTAGCGCAGCAGCTCGGCGCGGACAATATGGCCGTGCCGGGCGGCGAGCTGGACAGCGGTTCGCAGACCCTGTCCGTGCGCACGGACGGCGAATATCAGTCGATTGAGGACGTGAAAAACGCCCTGATTTCGCTGCCTGCAGGCGGCACGGTGCGCTTAAACCAGATTGCGGATGTGTCTCTGCAGCCCAAGGACCGCGATGCGCTGGCCAAGGTCAACGGCGAGGAATGCCTGATGCTGTCGGTCAACAAGCAGTCCGGCTCGAACACGGTCGAGATTGCCGAGCGTGCAAAGGCGCAGCTGGACAGCCTTATCGAGAATAACGGCGCGTTGGAATGGGATTTGGTCATGGACCAGTCCGACTACATCAACATGACGGTGGACAACGCGATGAGCAACATCTGGATGGGCGTGCTGTTTGCGGCGATTGTGCTGCTGGTGTTTCTGCGCGACTTCGGCGCGACGCTGGCAATTTCCATCGCCATGCCCTGCTGCATCCTGTTTACCTTCCTGCTGATGTTCGCACTGGACATCACGCTCAATATCATGTCACTGGGCGGTATTGCGCTGGGCGTCGGTATGATTGTGGATAACTCCATCGTGGTGCTGGAAAACGTGTTCCACTACCGTGCGGACGGCTTTGACCGCTGGGATTCCTGCGTTAAGGGTACGCATGAGGTGGTGCTGTCGGTCACGGCGTCCACCCTGACCACCATTGCCGTATTCCTGCCGATTGGTCTGTCCGGCGGTCTGACCGGTATGATGTTCAAGGAGTTCTGTATCACGATTGTGGCGCTGCTGGCTTCGTCGCTGCTGATTTCGCTGACGCTTGTGCCGCTGCTATGCTACATTCTGCTCGACCGCGGCGGCGTGCACCGTCTGTCTGCTGCGGCGCCGGGCCTGCGAGAACAGGTTATCGCGGATAAGCCGGCAATACGGCTGTATAAAAAAGCGCTTAAGCTGTTTATCACGCGCCGCTGGATCGGCATTGCGGTGACCGTATGCATCTGTGTGGTTTCCATTGTCAGTATTGCGGCGGCCGGCGCGGAGCTGATTCCCGAGATGGATCAGGGACAGGTGGATGTTTCGGTCAGCATGCCCAGTGGATCGACGATGGAGGAAACGGCTGCCATTCAGGACCGCATTGTAACGATTGCGGAGCAGACCATCCCCGAAATCGATTTGATCTATTACAGCACGGGCAGCTCGACCTCGATTATGTCCAGTGCATCCGGGGCGAGTGTGACGATTATGCTCAAGCCGGTCGAGGAGCGCGACCGTTCGGCCGCGCAGATTGCCACGCAGCTGCGCCGCGATTTGGCAGATATCGCAGGTTGTGAGATCACCGTGTCGGATGCCGGTATGATGGTGATGGACAGCGGTTCGGATATCAGCGTGCAGCTGTCCGGTAAGGATTACGATGAACTGGCCAAAACGGCGGAGGATCTGGCGCGTAAAATCGAAGCGCTGCCGGATGCGGTCAACGTCGAGTCCTCTGCGGGCGATCAGGTGCCGCGTGTGGCAATTAAGGTTAACCGCGAAAATGCGTCCCGCTTCGGACTGACAGCCGCCACCATCGGCACGCTGGTGCGCGGTGAACTGACCGGATCGGTGGCGACCACGCTGCGCATGAGCGGCGAGGAATACGATGTGACGATTTCGGGCGATGAAACGCTCACACAGGATATGGATGCGCTCAAGTCTTTGCAGCTGCCCGCACCCACCGGCGGCACGGTACCGCTGTCCATGGTTGCGGACGTGTATACCGAGCTGTCGCCGCAGTCGATTTCGCGTATTAATCAGTATGAAACGGTCACCATTACGGGCGAGACCGAGTCGGGCGACAGTGTGAACATTATGCAGCAGGTAAACGCTCTGATTGCAAACTATCAGATGCCCGAGGGCATCGAAGTCGAAAATGGCGACACGTCGGCTTCCAGTATTGAGGAGACGACCCGGTCGCTGATGACCGCGCTGATGGTGGCGATTTTGCTGGTGTATTTCATTCTGGCCAGCCAGTTCAACTCGTTCGTGCTGCCGGTGGCCATCATGCTGATTCTGCCGATCGGTTTGCTTGGCTCACTGATGATGCTGTGGCCGACCGGAAACAAGGTGTCCATGGTGGCACTGCTGGCGGTTATCATTCTGGCCGGTACGGTGGTCAACTCGTCGATTGTTCTGATTGACTATATTCTGCAGCGCCGCGAGCGAGGCGAGGATAAGCAGACGGCTATCCTCAACGCCTGCCCGCGTCGTGTGCGGCCTGTACTGATGACCGCGCTGACAACGATTCTCGGTCTGGTGCCGATGGTGTTCTCCGGCGGTGAAGGTTCGGAAATGATGAAGCCGATGGGCGTGGTAATGATGACCGGTATGGTGATTTCCACGGTGGCGACGCTGTTTATCACACCGGTGTATTATTCGTTGACCGACGGTTTGACCGAACGTGTGAAAAAACGCTTTCAACGCCCGAAAAAAGAACGTCATTGGCTGAAAAAGTTGAAAAAAGGCGGGGAATGACGGAAATTTAGGATAAGTGACCGTTGCAATTTTGCGCCGGATACGGTATGATTAAGGCGGCACCGCAGGGAGCGGTGCCGCCTGATTTGTAGAGGAAGAGAAGAATAAGGGAGGCGGGCAGAATGAAACGATCGATTGCCGTAATGGTGCTCGGCATCCTGCTTTTGTCCGGGTGTACACAGCAGACCGATGTGATGGAGCCGACGGCGGAGGAGACTGTCAAGGTCAATCCGCAGACACAGGCGCTGGAGGCGGCGACGCAGGCGGGACTTCTCAGCGAGGATACGACAGTTGGGCTGAGCGAACAGGAAGCGCTGCAGCAGGTTGCCGGAGCGGTGGATGAGACACGGTACGACGTAGAGGCGACGGAAGAGACGCTTTCTGTCGGCGCGGATGCGGCGTCGGCGCGCGAATACTATGTGTTCGTGGTCAGCGATACCACCGGCCGGACGGTTGGCAAGGTGGCGGTGGACCGGGAGACCGGCGAGAAATATAACTATCTGGGGGACGGCGTGTTGGATGATTACGCCACCTTCCCTCTGTATGACGCGGAGGCCGAACAGCACAAGGGATGGCCGGGCAGCTATGTCAGTCCTGCGGGCGTGACGCTGACCATCACGCAGGAGGAAGAAACCGGGATTGCGTATTGCTTTTCCGACGGCACAGAGGGCACGGCAGCAGTCAATGGCGAGACGGCCAAATCCGCAGACGAGCAAATGAATTTCCTGCTCGCGGACGGGATTGTAACGGTCGCCGGCGGTGGCCTGACGGGCAATTATATCGCACAGTGAGGAAAAGGGGGAGATGCAGTGCGCAAGCAACGGAAAGGCTTTGCGTTTTTGCTTTTTGGTATCCTGCTGGTGCTGATGGAGTATTCCGATCCGTGGATACCGATTATTGATGACATGCCATGGAGCCTTTTGGGGTTGGTGGCTGGTATCGTGGGTCTGATACTGGTGCTCAATGGTGGAAAAGACGAATAACGGCCGCACATAAAGAGCCGCGGGGCAAACGCCTCGCGGCTCTTTTCATACCTGGTTTCTTATTCGACTTCGCTTTCGCCCAGCAGTTCGAGCACATCGACCGGTGTGCCTGCGCGGGCAGCTTCCACGTGCAGATGCGGGCCGAGGGCCGCTTCCGCGTCGATGGTTTCTGCAACCGTGCCGAGCGCTTCGCCTGCGGCAACAGCCTGTCCTTCTGCGACGCGTACATCGGTCACGCCGCAATAGGTCGAGGTCAGGTCTGCGTCATGCGAGAGCGTGACACATGTGCCGTACAGTCCGTCTTGGGTGACCTTCTGTACTGTGCCGTCGGTCAGCGCCATGACGGTTTCCCCGGCTTCGGCGGCAAAGTCCGTGCCGGTGTGCACGCGCCAGTCGCCAAAGGTCGGCTGAAACAGCAGTTCATCGCCGGAGAACGGTGTGATAACCGCGCCGGAAACCGGACGCACATAAACCGGTGCGGATACGGTTTCGACCGGTGTAGGAGCAGGTTCTGCGGTTTCAGCGGCAGTATCCTCGGTTTCTTCGCTTTCTTCGGGCTGTGCATCCTCGTCCTCATCTGTCGGAACTGTTGCGTCGGTCTCGCCGTTCTCCTCGGACAGCACCGGCGTGTCCTCGCTCAGGTCGGGCAGTGTCTCCGCGGGCGTGACGATGGGCAGGCTGGCCTGCGTTTCATCATCTGCGGGCGCGGTGGCGTCCGACCAGAGCACCCACGCGGATGCCGCGATAATCAGGGCGCAGACGGTCAGAATGGTGTAGAAGCCGCGGGTCGAAAGGACTGCGGTATGTTTGGAATGATATTGTTTCATATCCCTTTACCTCCGTTTTCCTCAGTATGACCGCGGAGAAAAGGGTTTATACATTGCCAAGCACAGTATTCGGATAATAATGCGCTAAAATTTCTGTGTAATCTGCGCCCTGCTCGGCCATGTACTTGGCGCCGTATTGCGACAGGCCGACGCCGTGCCCGTAGCCGATGGTATGGAAGGTGATGCTGTCATCTGTGGTGGTGATGGTGAAGTTGGTCGATTGCAGACCGAATAACTCGCGCACGGCGGTGCCTTCGACGGTCACACCGCCGAGCTGTACCGTGATGATACCGCCCGCATCCGAACGGACGGATGCTTTAAACCAGTCGTTCGGCGGGCCGGATACATCCGCTGAAGGAAATGCCTCCGCCACTTTCTCTCGAAATTCCGCTGCGGAAACGGTCACCGCTGCCTCATAATTGCTGTATGCTGTGCCGCCCGGACTGACCACGCTTTGCAGATAGGGCACGTCCTCGCCCCATACGTCGCGCGCGGCTTCGGTGCGCGGACCGCTGACACAGTGGAACACAGCAGCAATCGGCGCGCCGTCATAGGTCAGGATTTCTCCCTCGGTGTCCTGCACGGCCTGCTGTACGCGCGACAGGTCGCTGCCGGATGCGGTTTCCACCGCAATATCACGGTAGGCGGCACAGTGATGGTAGTCGTCACAGACGTCGGCGTCGGGATGCGCGGCAGGACGGCCCGCCGCCATTTTATAGACCGCATAAGTACGCGCAGCAACCGCCTGCGCTCGAATCGCTTCAAGCGGGAAGTCGTTGGGAATCTCGGCCGCGACCACACCGGCAACATAGTCCTCCAGCGGCAGCTGGGTCGGCTGATTGTCAACCAAAACCGTGACGGTGGAGTAATCGCCTGTCGGCGCGGTTTCCGTTGCAGTCGGTACGGAAGCGGATGCTGTTTCGCCGGTTTTCGGCTCGTCGTCGTAAAGCAGAAGGGCGGGCGCCAGATATAACGCCAAAACCAGCCCGCATCCGGTGAGCAGCAGTTTACGCATGTCCGATGCCTCCTTTCTCTGATAGTATATGCGGGTTAAAAATTTGATAGCACACCAAATGTAGGCGGATGTTGACAAGCCTTCCAATATATTGTATTATAGAAATCAAGAAATACGAACAAATGTTCGATAAAAGCAAGGAGGCATGAAATGCAGCTGCAAGAAATGGCAAGGGAGTACCGGTCCAACACAGCGCTTCTGGAGCTGCGAGTGAAACAATTGCAAACGGCGCGGCGCCGTGCGGAACAGAATGAGGTGAAATATCGGCTCAAACGGCGCATCAACTGTCTGCAGGCCATGATCAACGAAAACCGCAAAACAGCTTTTGTACTGGAGCATTATTATGACAGAGGAGGAGATGCACATGAAAACGGAAAGGCTGTCTGAGCAGGCGGCAAATCACGCAGCATACGAGCGGTATGTGGCGGAGATGGGCGAGGATGACAGCGCGTTTCGCGCAAAATTCCGCGAGGCATTTTTTGATGCACTGCAGGAGCAGCTGACCGCGCGGCAGTATCAAGTGCTGTGGCTGAGCGAAGTCGAAGGGCTTTCCGGCAAGGAGATCTCCTATCGATTGGGCATCAGTCAATCGGCGGTGTCGCGCCATCTGACACGCGGAAAAAAGCGGTTGCGGGTGCTGCTGGCCTATAATTTGGAGCTGCGGAACAATGCATATGCATAAACACAGCGGTTTGCCGCTGCTGTATGGAAAACAGTATATGCCGGATGAAAATAAAAAACGCCTCCGGGAGCAAAATGTCCCGGAGGCGCAGCGGCAGACAAAAAAGAACGCGACATCAGGCCGCGCTATTGCACCGCCCCGTCGCGTGTCTTTAGCAATAAATAAAAACGGTTTCGAGCGAAAGTTGTTCAGCTGTCCACCGAGGATGCTAGAATTATAGCACCGGCAGAACAGCAAGACAAGGTTAAAATCCGACAAAATCTTGTTTACAATTTATTCATAATTGTACAATTCGACAAAACAACGAAAGAAAAGTACAAAAATGCGGCAAAGTAAATAAAAAATAAGAAATTACTTTACAAATTCGTGCGGACATGGTATCATATATTGTACTTTCGCCCCGTGCTTAGCTGCCGGAATCTCGGGCATGTCCCTACCGTGCCCATTTCACCAGCCGCAGCCCAGCCTGTGGGTAAGTAAAAAATATTATTTGAAAGGTGAAACGCAACATGATCCGTAAGGAAGAAAAGACTGCCGTTATCGAGGCAAACCGCACTCATGCAACCGACACCGGTTCTCCGGAGGTTCAGGTAGCCATCCTGACCGCGCGCATTCAGGAGCTGACCGAGCACCTGAAGGTTCACAAGAAGGACAACCACTCCCGCCGCGGCCTGCTCAAGATGGTCGGCCAGCGCCGTTCCATGCTGGCTTACCTGCAGAAGAAGGACATCAACCGCTATCGTGCGCTGATTGCCAAGCTCGGCATCCGTAAGTAAGAAGAACAAGCAAATAGGGGAGCAGTCTGCTCCCCTGTTTCTGTTTTCAAAAAGAAGGCGGCAAAACCGCTTTTTAGCAGTTGAAGCAGAGCCGGAGCCGGGTTTTCCGTGTTTGCTTCAAGTGCTAAAAAAGGGATGAGCCGCCCTCCGCAACACAAAAAAGGAGGAAAAAACATGGCAAACATCAACCACTTTGACTTCAAAAACTATCGTGTTTTTGAAACCGAGATCGCCGGCCGCAAGCTGACGGTCGAAACCGGCAAGATGGCGCAGCTGGCCAACGGTTCCTGTCTGGTGCGCTATGGCGACACCGCCGTGCTGGTCACCGCGACTGCATCGGCCAAGCCGCGCGACGGCATCGACTTTTTCCCGCTCTCGGTTGATTTTGAGGAGCGCCTGTACGCAGTAGGCCGCATTCCGGGCAGCTTTATGCGCCGCGAGGGCCGTCCGAGTGAGCGCGCGATTCTGGCGTCCCGCCAGATTGACCGCCCGATGCGTCCGCTGTTCCCGAAGGACCTCAGAAATGACGTGTCTATCGTCTGCACGGTGCTGGAAAACGATTATGATAACTCTCCCGAGGTAGTGGGCCTGCTGGGCGCGTCCATCGCGGTTTCGATTTCGGACATCCCGTTCGACTACGTTGTTGCCGGCTGCCAGGTCGGCATCATCGACGGCAAGACCGTCATTAACCCGACGAGTGAGCAGCGCAAGCAGTCCGAAATGGACGTTACTCTGTGCGCAACCAAGGACAAGATTGTCATGATCGAGGCGGGCGCGAAGGAAGTGCCCGAGGACGACATGTTCAACGCTTTGATGGAAGCGCATGAGGAGCTCAAGAAGATGTGCGCGTTCATTCAGGGCATCAAGGATGAAATCGGCAAGCCGAAGTTCGAGTATGAGCATCACGACATCGACCATGACTTGTTCGACAAGCTTGAGGCAGAGTGCAACGACAAGTTCGAGGTTGCGATGGATACCGACGACAAGACCGTCCGCGATGCAGGCGTGCGCGAAATCGTCGATGCGTTTGAGGCTACTCTCTCCGATGAATACAAGGAAGAGCATGGTGCAAACCTCGCTGAGTGCGTGGACAAGCTGGAAAAGAAGATTGTGCGCCGCTGGCTGGCAAACGGCAAGCGCGTCGACGGCCGCGGCATGGAGGAAGTCCGTCCGCTGGCAGCCGAGGTGCATGTGTTGCCGCGCGTGCACGGTTCGGGTATGTTCACCCGCGGCCAGACGCAGGTGCTGACGCTCTGCACGCTGGGCACGCTGGGCGATGCGCAGGAGCTGGATACCATCTTTGAAGAGACCGAAAAGCGTTATATCCACCATTACAACTTCCCGTCCTTCTCGGTCGGTGAAACCCGCCCGTCCCGCAGCCCCGGACGTCGTGAGATTGGTCACGGTGCGCTGGCCGAGCGCGCACTGCTGCCGGTTATCCCGCCGGTCAGCGAGTTCCCGTACGCGCTGCGTCTGGTTTCCGAGGTCATTTCCTCCAACGGATCGACCTCGCAGGGCTCGGTCTGCGGCTCGACTCTCGCCCTGATGGACGCCGGCGTGCCGATCAAGGCGCCGGTTGCGGGCATTTCCTGCGGTCTTATCACCGACGGCGGTCAGGAGACCACCTTCACCGATATTCAGGGCGTGGAGGATTTCTACGGCGACATGGACTTCAAGGTTGCCGGCACTAAGAAGGGCATCACGGCCATTCAGGTTGATATCAAGGTTGATGGCCTGACTCCGAACATCATCAAGCAAGCGTTTGAGAAGTGCCGCGTGGCACGTTACGGCATTCTGGATGAAATTATGCTCAAGGCCATCCCGGCACCGCGTGAGGATGTGTCCGAGTGGGCGCCCAAGATGACCACCATGCACATCCATCCGGATAAGATCCGTGAGGTTATCGGCAAGGGCGGCAGTGTGATCCAGAATATCGTAGCCGAGTCCGGCGCGAAGGTTGATATCGAGGATGACGGCACAGTCACCATCGCGGCGGTCAAGGCTTCCGATGCGGACAAGGCCAAGAAGATGATCGAAGCGATCGTCAAGGAGCCGGAGCCGGGCGAAATCTACTACGGCAAGGTTGTGCGCCTGATGAACTTCGGTGCGTTCGTCAACCTGCTGCCGGGTAAGGACGGCATGGTGCACATCTCCAAGATGGCGGACCACCGCATCGAAAAGGTGGAGGACGCTGTCAAGGAAGGCGATATGGTCTGGGTCAAGGTCATGGAGATCGATGACAAGGGCCGTGTCAACCTGTCCATGAAGGACGTCAAGGAAGAGGAAAAGGTTAAGTAATTCCATCTTGCAAAGATAGAAATACAAGGGACTCCGGCAGTCGAATGCGCCGGAGCCCCTTTTCCATTTGCCCCGCATATACAGCGTGTGTTATAATAAAAAACAATCCCGATTTGGAAAGGAAATGAACCGATGGCCCAGACCTCCGTATCGCTCCCTGAGGGCGACCTGCGTGTCGCGCGCTGTGACATGCTGGACAAGCTGATTGCCGCTGCGGACGGCGACGCGGCGCTGTTGTATCTTTATGTTCTGCGGCATGGTAGCGCGGACGGAAAAACCGCGGCGCGTGCGCTGCATCTGTCGCAGGAGCGATATGAGCGCGCGGCGTTCACGCTCAACGGCTTGGTCACGCCTGCTGTGCCGCCGCAAGCGGACAAACCTTCGGATACGCCGCAATACACGGCGGACGAACTGCGCCGCGCACGGCTGGACGACCACAAGTTTGCGGCGGTCTGCGACAGTGCGGAGAGCGTGCTCGGCCGCACCCTGACCGAGGGACAGCTGCGCTGTCTGCTGACGGCCTACGATCACCTTGGCCTGTCCGCGGGCGCGATTATTGAGCTTCTTTCCTATCTCAAGGGCGAAAAAGGCGTGGTACGGCTGAGCGACATCCGACGCGAAACCTATCTGTGGGCGGATATGGGGGTGGTTTCCGCGCAGCAGGCGCAGCAGTATCTGGCACGTAAGGCAAACGAAAAACCGTTGAGTGAGGCGGTTTACAAGGCACTCGGCGCAGACCCGGCGCAGCCTGCACCCAAGGAACAGCGCGTGTGCCGCTTTGCACTCGCGCACGGCTTCCCGCCCGAGGCGATCGAACTGGCGGTTCGTCGCACGGACAAGCAGCAGGGACACAAGAGTCTGGACTACACGCTGGGCATTTTACGTCGCTGGGACGAGGCGGGTGTACATACGGTCAGTGAAATCACCGCGCTCGAACCCGAGACGCGGGCGGCGGTCGGACAGACCCCGGCGCAGCCGACCGATCCCGGCACGCTGGCCGCGTGGGAACAAGACTGGGCGGCGCGCGTGCGCAGTCATCGCCGCAAAACGGAGGAATAAGCCATGGGATACGACAGAAAACTTTTGGCGGCGGCGCGGCGTGAGCTGGAACGTGAGCGCACAGCGCGGAGTGAAGCATTTGAGGCGCGTCGGCGTGAGGTATATGCACGAGAGCCGCGTATTCGCGCAATCGATCGCACGCTGTCGCAGACGGCGGCATCGGTATTGCGCGCGGCGCTCAATACAGGCGGCGACCCGGCCGCAGCCATCGAGCAGCTGCGCGGGCAGAATCTGGCTTTGCAGGCCGAGCGTGCGGAACTGCTGCGCGGCATGGGACTGGATGCGGATTATCTGACCGAAAAACCGATGTGTGAAAAGTGCGGCGACACGGGTTATGCAGGCAGCGCAACCTGCGAATGCGTCAAAGCGCGGTATGCCGCTCTGCTGCGCGAGCAGCTGTCCGCAGTGCTGCCTATCCGCGACCAGAATTTTGCGCATTTCCGTATGGATTACTATTCCACCCGACCGGACGCGCGTCTGGGTTTGTCTCCGCGGGAAAATATGGAGTATAATCTGGATGAGTGTAAGGCATATGCCGAAAAATTCGGTGCGCATTCGCCCAATCTGCTTCTGTATGGCTCGACCGGGCTGGGTAAGACCTTCCTGTCGTCCTGTATTGCCGAGGCGGTGGCCGCGCGCGGATTTTCAGTGGCGTATGATACGGCAATCAATATCGTCGCGGCGTATGAGACGATAAAATTCGGCAATGGCGACGGCGAGGCCGCGGCCGAGCGCGCGGCACGCTATGAGCGCGCCGATCTGCTTATCATTGACGATATGGGAACCGAAATGGGCACGGCATTTACGGTGTCTGCTTTGTATAACCTTATCAACAACCGCTTGATGGCGGGGCGGCCGATGATTGTCAACACCAACCTGCCGCCGGAGGCGCTGGCGGAAAAATATTCGCCCGCCGTGGCGTCGCGTCTGTTGGGTGAGTTTGTGTCGCTGCGCTTTTTCGGGGACGATATTCGACTGATGAAAAAGCAAAAGAAAATGTAAACAATTCTTTCACAGCACGTTCAAAGTTTATTCACATATTCCCTGGCTGTATGGGGTATACTAAGCATGTCGATAAGGGAAGCCGCAATCCCGAATCGACAGCCTACCGATCTTTTATTTCTCTTTTACCCCCCTTTATTTTGTGAAATGAGCGAAAACCCCCCGGTTCCATTTCCCCCATGGACCGGGGGTTTTTCCCGCTCTTCTGGCGGCGCGGGCAATGTCATAAACCTTTCAAAGTCTGTTCAAAAGCTGTTCACACTTTTTCGGCCCGCGTGCGCTATACTATGATTGTCGGAAGGGAAAGACACCATCCCAACCGATACCCCCTTTTTACATTATGTTTTCTTTCTTTCACCTTTTCTTTTTATCCTCTTTTTCATTTTGCATTGGCGTGCGCCCTGTTTTCCATTCCCCCTTTTGGAAAACAGGGCGTTTCCCATGTTTACGGAAAAACAGACAGGAAACAATTCTTTCACAGCATATTTATAATCTGTTCACACTTTCCCGCGCTGCATGGGGTATACTAAGTATGTCGATGAGGGAAGCCGCAATCCCGAATCGACAGCCTACCGATCTTTTATTTCTCTTTTACCCCCTTTTTCAAATCTGTGTAGTGAATGGGCAAAGCGCCGTCGTCTCGTTTCCCCCGACGAGACGGCGGCGCTTTCCTGTTGTGCGCAGTCGGATTGTGTAGGTTTGTCAAACATATTGGACAGAGAACTCAAAAGGAGAAAGCCAACCCAGAGGCCTCATGGGAAAGTTGTTGGAGCGGTGGTTATGGACGGCAAGCTGCTTGGTGAAGTCTTGGAGGGAGTAAAAGCAGTGGGAAGAATAGAAACGCTTTTGATCCTCCCTGTGGCTACGCTCCACCTTGCCATTGTGTCGTGGTGTGTAGGGACGGATGAGTTTATGCCGGATGCCTAGCTCGGCAGCGGTGACCTCAAACAGGGTGGGCAGATCCCGTCTGCTGTTGGAGAAACGATTGGTAAACTCAAAGCCATTGTCCGTCTGCACGCACTCTACCCGGATACCTCGGCGGGCGTACCACTTGAACAACTTTTTGAGGAAATCAGCAGAAGAAAAGGTGTTTTGCTCAGAATAGGCAGCCAGGAATCGCAGGCGGGTAAACTCATCAATAGCGGTTATACTGAAACAGGCGCAGTTCTGGGTCAGCAATGCACTTGCGGGGCACCACCTTCACGTCCACCTGAACACGCTGACCTGGATAGGTCATCTGCTCGTAAGGCTTTGGTTTATACACTTTTTTCTTCGAAGCAGCAGGAAACAGTCCAAGTTTGCGCATGACTCGGAACAGGCTCTCCGGGCGGCGGGTATAGCCTCGCAGCCGCAGCCGGTGCCACAGCTCCACCATGCCGAGGTTGGGATTGCGGCGGCGCATATCCCGAATCAGCTTCAGTTCTGTCTCCGTATGCTGATTTGGATGGCTATGGGGACGTCTGGACTGACAGGCCAGGGATTCCACCGTGCCATCCCATCGAGCCTTCCAGAAGTAGATGTACGACCGACTCTTGTTGTACTTCCGGCTGGCACGGCTCACACCGTATTTCTCTGCGTACTTCATTAGAGATTGCCGATACGCCATGTCCTGTGTTATACTCTTGCTCATGAAGGATATGGCCCCCTCTCGTCAAGTTAAGTGTCGCAACTCAACTTTAACCGATGTGGCCCTATCCTTCATTCCTTTTTTATTCAACTGTCCAAGATGTATTGTACTCTTACACTTTCCTGTTGTGCGCAGTCGGATTGCCCCTTGCGCAAGAGAAAGCAATGCGGTATACTAAAAAAAGGCGAGTAAAGATATGTTAGGAGTTGTTGTAGTATGGGTTGTTCGCATAACTGCGAATCCTGCTCTGCTGGCTGCGGCGGTGAAAAGAGCCTGAAGGTCTCGGCAAATCCCGCGGCTTCGGTTAAAAAGGTCATCGGCATTGTGTCCGGTAAGGGCGGTGTGGGCAAAAGCCTGCTGACCTCGATGCTCGCGGTCGGTATGACGCGCAAGGGTTATACCTGCGGCATTCTGGATGCGGATATCACCGGTCCGTCCATCCCCAAGACTTTCGGCGTGCACGACAAGCTGGAAGGTTGCGAGGAGGGCATTCTGCCCGCGCGCAGTGAGGGCGGCGTGCAGATGATTTCGATCAATCTGGTGCTGCCGAACGAGGATGACCCGGTTATCTACCGCGGACCTATCATCGCAGAAACGGTAAAGCAGTTCTGGTCGGACGTAATATGGGACGACGTGGATTTTCTGTTCGTCGATATGCCGCCCGGTACGGGCGACGTGCCGCTGACCGTGTTCCAGTCCCTGCCGGTAGACGGCATTCTGGTCGTTACTTCGCCACAGGATCTGGTCAGCATGATCGTGGGTAAGGCAGTTAAGATGGCGAAAATGATGGACATTCCGCTCATCGGCGTGGTGGAGAACTACAGCTATCTGGAGTGTCCGGACTGCGGAAAGCACATTACAGTCTTTGGCGAAAGCCATGTGGACGAGGTAGCGGCGGGATACGGCCTGCCTGTGCTGGCCAAGCTGCCGATTGACCCCAAGCTGGCCGCTGCAGTGGACGCGGGCAAAATCGAGGATGCCAAGCTGCCTGACGCGCTTTCCGGTGCGCTCAAGACGGTGGAGGGCCTTCGATGAATATCGGCGTAGCATATGACGGCGGGCAGATCGCCAAAAATCTGGGCGAGTGCCGCTCGTTTCTGATTGTCAGCGCGGAGGGACAAAACCCGACAGGCAAGCGGTTGGCTTCTGTAGAGGGAACCAGTACGACCGATTTGCTCAAGCTGGCGAGCATGGAAAAAATTGATGTGCTCATTTGCGGCGCGCTGGGACTCGCCATACGCAACGCGCTGGAGATGATCGGCGTGCTGCTTGTGCCGGGCTGCGAAGGTTCGGCTGAGGAAGCGGTTGCAAAATTTCTGGTGGGTGAAAGACAGGGCGATCCGGCGCTGCTCGAGATCGGGCGGGAGGAAGACCCGGACGATCCGATGGCATGCATGCATGACTGCGCCAAGTGCGCTGGCTGCGGCCCGATAGAAATTCTGCGGCAGATCCCGGAAGGACAGGAAGAGAACTGAAAAACAAACGGGGCGTCCGATGCGGGACGCCTCGTTTTTACGGAATCGTCCGAAAGGGGGCGGACGGTCATAACCCTTTGGAGTATCGGGAGGAAAAATGAGGAAGTTAGTTTATCGGTATTTGTGGTTTACCATTGGCGTCATCATCAACGCGTTCGGCGTGGCTATCATCACGAAGGCGGCGCTCGGCACTTCGCCTATTTCGAGCGTACCGTATGTGCTCAGTCTGCGGTTTGCGCCCTCGCTTGGGCAGTTTACTTTTGTGTTTAATCTGCTGTTCATTGCGGCTCAGGTGATTTTGCGCGGACGCAGGTTCCCGCCAATTCAGTTTTTGCAGATTGTGGTCAATCTGGTGTTCAGCGCGTTTATCGATGTCGGCATGAAAGCATTGTGGTGGTTTGAGCCTTCTTCGCTGCCGGTCAAGATTGTGGCGCTGGTGCTGGGCTGCGCGGTTTTAGGCTTCGGCATCAGTGTAGAGGTTGCGCCGGATGCGCTGCTTGTGCCGGGCGAGGGCGTTGTGGGGGCGATTGCCGACCGGACGGGCAAGCGCTTCGGTTCGATCAAAATTGCGTTCGACGTGACACTGGTTATCATTGCACTGATTTTGTCCTTTGTTTTCTTCCGCGGTATCAACGGATTGGGCGTTGGCACGGTGGTTTCCGCGCTGATTGTAGGGCGGTTTGTCAACCTGTATAACGCGTATCTGCCGCTCATTCCGCGCATTCGCATGCTGCGTGCGGTGGCGGTGCTGCAGGCGGAGCAGGAGATGGTTGTAGACCCTCAGGGACTACAGGCCGAGGTTGAGATAGAGGGCTGAGAGAGTCGCTCCTGTGTTCACGCGGGAAAAAAGCAGGGCTGTTCGCGTTTGGCGGACAGCCCTTTTGTCAGCAAACGGCGAAAATAATCTTGCGATGCAAGGAAATTTATCGAAAAATGCTGATGCTTTTTATACAGGGGTGTTGTATAATAAATCTATAACCGAAAACGGGGCGTCGCGACCCCACGGAAACGGAAGGATTTTCTGCGATGGATAAGATTACCGCCGCCTTGGTTGGCGGCCTGTTTGACGAGGGCGGTTTTTCCGCCTATGCGCGTCCGGTGCTGTTCGGTACGGCGGGCGATACGGTGCGGGATGAACTGCCTGACGCCGTGGATGCGTGCTACTTTGTGCATGACGACCGGGAGCCAGCGCTGGCAGGTGCGGAGAGCATTGCGCTGACGGAGGGCAACCGTTTTGCAGCGCTCGCCAATCTGCCGGAGAGCGAACATGTGCTTGTAGTTGCTGCGCCGTTCGTACTGACCGAGGACGACGCGCTGACGCATTTGGTCGAGACGCATGTGACGACCGGCTACGGCGTGAGCGTGCTGGTGGCGGAGCAACAGGGCTTTGACGCGGAGGGGCAGCCCATTCCGCGCGATGCGCACTGTCTGGCTGCGATGTTCACCTATGAGATGCTGAAAAAAGCGCTGGCGTCGGGCGGCGATACGCTGGACACGCTGGTTGCCGCAGCAGTGTCCGCAGGCGCGCAGAAGGGCGTTGCTGTCACCAATGAGATCGTCGAAATTTGCGACGGCGGATCGGCCTATATCGCATTCCGTGCGATGGTGGGTCGCGTCAACTTTGCGCTGATTGACAAGGGCGTACAGATTTTCGATCCGGAAAACACCTATATTGCGCCGGACGCCGAGATTGAGGCGGGCGTAACCATTCTGCCCGGCTGCCATATCCGTCCGGGCTGCAAGGTGGGCGCGGGTGCGGTCATCGGTCCAAACTCCATTCTGGAAAAGGCGGAGATCGGCGCGGGGACGACGGTTAACAATTCGCAGGTGTATGAGTCCAAGATTGGCGCACACACTACGGTTGGGCCGTTTGCCTATGTTCGCCCGCAGTGCGTGGTGGGCGACGGCTGCCGCATCGGTGACTTTGTCGAGCTGAAGAAGTCCACCATCGGCAACGGCACCAAGGTGTCCCATCTGACCTATATCGGCGACGCAACCGTCGGCGAGCGGGTGAATTTCGGCTGCGGCACGGTTGTGGTCAACTACGATGGGTATCATAAGTACCAGACTGTCATCGGCGACGATTGCTTCATCGGCTGCAATACCAATCTGGTTTCGCCGGTCACGCTGGGCGATCGCGCGTTCACTGCGGCCGGTGCTACCGTGACCAAGGATGTGCCGGCGGGTGCGCTGGCGGTGGCCCGTGCGCGGCAGACCACGCTTGAGGGCTGGAACGACCGCCGTCGCGAGGCGCATGAAAAAGAGCAAAATAAAAAGTAAAGATAGAAAAACGGGATAAATTTTATCATTATGACGGAGGCTTACCAATGATTTCTCACGGAAAAAATATTAAAATTTTCTCCGGCAACTCTCACCCCGCACTGGCAATGCAGATTGCGTCCGCGCTCGGCCTGTCGATCGGCAAAGCGGCGATTTCCACCTTCGCGGACGGCGAGATCTCGGTTTCCATTTCCGAGTCCGTGCGTGGTTCGGACGTGTTTCTGGTACAGTCCACCTGCGGTCCGGTCAACAACAATCTGATGGAGCTGCTCATCATGATCGACTCCTGCAAGCGTGCATCTGCCGGCCGCATCACGGCGGTTATCCCTTATTTCGGCTATGCGCGGCAGGATCGCAAGAGCAAGGCGCGCGATCCGATTTCGGCCAAGCTGGTTGCAAACCTTATCACGGCGGCGGGCGCAGACCGTGTGCTCACCATGGACCTGCATGCTGCGCAGATTCAGGGCTTTTTCGATATCCCGGTGGATAATATGCTCGGTTCTTCCGTGCTGATTCCGTATATTGCGGGCAAGTTCGGCGTGGGTACGGATGATACGGTTATCGTCTCTCCCGACCTGGGTTCGGTTACTCGTGCGCGCAAATTTACCGAAAAGCTGGACATGCCGCTTGCCATCATTGACAAGCGCCGTCCCAAGGCGAACGTATCCGAGGTCATGAACATCATCGGCAACGTCGAGGGCAAAAAGTGCATCCTGGTAGACGACCTGATCGATACGGCAGGTACGCTGGTGCATGCGGCGGACGCGCTGGTGGAAAAGGGCGGTGCGACCGAGGTTTACGCCTGTGCGACCCATGGCGTGCTGTCCGGTCCGGCAATCGAGCGGATTGCGAACAGCCCGATCAAGGAGATGGCGATTCTGGATACCATTCCGCTGCCGAGCGAGAAGAAGCTGGACAAGATCAAGGTTCTGTCGGTAGCGCCGGTGCTCACAGAAGCCATTGCGCGCATTTATGAAGAGGTTTCGGTATCGACACTGTTCGACTGAGACAGACGGATGATTTGACAATTTTGGGGGGCGGACGACAGATGCTCGTCCGCCCTCTTTCTCTATCCGGCAGCGAATGGCGGCCGGAAAAATACGGAAAAGCGAGGAACAGGCATGAAACTTCTCACGGTAGGCGATGTGGTCGGTGAGGCCGGTATCGATACGCTGCACGCACTGCTGCGCCGTGTCAAACGTGCGCACGGCGTGGATTTTGTGATCGTCAACGGGGAAAATGCTGCCGGACGCGGCATCACACCCAAGCAGGCGGACGATATTTTCGCCGCAGGGGCGGATGTGGTTACGCTTGGCAACCATGCGTTTGCCAAACAGCAGATCGCGGCTTATCTGGATGAACGGCAGGATATTCTGCGTCCGGCCAATCTGGCTCCGCAAAGTCCGGGACAGGGCTGGGGGATTTACGACGGCCCGCAAGGCCTGCGTCTGCTGGTCATGAACCTAATCGGCCGGTGCGATATGCATTACGGACCTGACAACCCGTTTTTGTGCGCGGATAAGATTTTGCGCGAGGCCGAAGGACGATACGACATCGCGCTGGCGGAGATCCACGCGAACGCAACCAGTGAAAAACTTGCGATGGGGTATTATCTCGACGGCCGCTGCGCCGCTGTTTGGGGTACGCACACCCATGTGCAGACCGCGGACGGGCGGATCAATCCAAAGGGTTCGGGCTATATCACCGATTTGGGTATGACCGGCCCGATTGTGTCCGTGCTTGGCGTGCGGGTGGAGCAGTCGATTGCGATGTTTCGCGGCGACCTGACCGAGTATTTCAAGACTGCACCGGGCGATTGCGCGCTGTCGGGCGCGGTGTTTGAGCTTGGCCGGGACGGTAAATGCACCTCGGTCACCCGCGTTTGGGAGCGCTGCGCGCAGCCGTAAAGACGGAGTATCTATCTGTCGGAAAGGAGGGCGGCGTATGATTGCGATTTTTCTGGCCCCGGTTTATATCCTGCTGAATGTGTATCTGGCGCGCTGGGTACTGCGCTGGACGGGCGCGTGCCATCATCTGTGCGGCACAAAGGCGTTCCGCGCGGTGTTCATCGTCCTTTATGCGCTGGTGGCATCCGCGCCGCTGACCGGCTTTTTGGTTCAGTCGCCGTATCCGCTGCGGCAGTTTCTGCGGCAGGTCGGCAACTACTGGTTTGGCTGGATGCTGTATCTGGTGCTCGCGGTTTTGGCAGTCGAATTGGCATTGTTTGTGATACGCCGCGTGCGGGGCAAAGATTTCGAGCAGATGCAGCAGGTGCGGCGCGTGCAGGGCGGTATCGCGCTTGTACTGGTGTGCATGGTCAGTTTTTACGGCATGGCGCATGCCAAACGGTTGTATGTGACCGATTACGATGTGATGCTGCAGGGCGCAGGCGAGGATATGACAGTCGCGTTACTGGCTGACCTCCATCTGGGATATAGTACCGATCCGGCGTATATCGAGCGGGCGGTCGAGAAGATAAATGACATGCAGCCCGATCTGGTTGTGATTGCGGGAGACATTTTTGATAACGAATACGAGGCCGTTCCCGAACCGGAACGGATTGCGGCGGCGCTGGCGTCGCTCGACAGTACATACGGAACCTACGCCTGCTGGGGCAACCACGATCTGTCCGAGCCGATTCTCGCGGGTTTTACCTGGGACACGGCGGACGAGAACAAAAACGATCCGCGCATGACGGAGTTTTTGAAGAAAGGCAATGTAACGCTGTTGGAGGATCGTGCGGTGACGCTGCCAAACGGTGTGCAGCTGGTCGGCAGGTGCGACCCGGCGCGCAGCAAAAAACTGGCGGCCGAGCGGCTGAGTCCGGCGGAGCTTATCGATCCGCTCGATCCGACTCGGCCGATCTTTGTCATCGACCATCAACCGAAAGAGCTGGAGGCGCTCGCACAGGCGGGTGCAGACCTTGACCTGTCCGGACATACCCACGACGGACAGCTGTTTCCGGGCAATCTGTTTATGCGTCTGCTGTGGGGCAACGCCTGCGGTCAGGAGCAGGTTGGAGAGATGGCTTCGATCGTAACCAGCGGCCTTGGCGTGTGGGGACCGGATATGCGTGTTGGTACGCGCAGCGAGGTGGTCTGCATTTCTGTGCATTTTTCGGAATAATGCACGGAGGACAAGCGTCCACGTGGGAAAAACAGCGAAAAGGGAAGGGGTCTTTTGTACATTTTGCAAGAAGTTGTATAATAACTTGCAAAAATGCGAAAATTTGTTGACGGGACACCCTGTTTTGCAGTATGCTATAAATGAACAACAATTGGCCTGATTGCATAGATGGTGATGAGGCCTTGCAGCAGGCACACCGATGGACGCTTGGGAAGGGCGCCGGCGGTGTGAAAGGAGGAAACAAACAGATGAACCCGTTGCTCAACAAATTTACTTTCACGGACGAGCTGAAGGATGTGCTCGAAAACTGTAAAGGTGTGTCGGTTCCGACCAGCAAGGCGGAGCTGTACGACATGGTATTCGGCCCGGAGCATGCCGATGTGTACGACGTTGTCTTTGACGTGCCGGGCAAAGGTCCGGTCAAGGAAGCGGACGTGACACGCTGCAAGAACGGTGCGTCGGTCAACTTCGTGGAGGATTATATGCGCCGCCGCGAGCCGGACTGCATGCGTATTGCAGACGACAAGCCGACCGATAAAAAGCGCTTTGCAGATGTATACGGCTATCCCTTTGCCGACCTGCGCCGCGAGACTATGGAATGGTTCAAGACGCAGGAGCTGATCCTGATGCCCTTTAATTCGGGCGGCAATATCTACGGTTACGGCTCCATGCTGGTCTGCCCCAAGCAGTGCGCGTTCTTTGCGTTTGCGCTGGCGCATTTGCAGGGCTTTGTCAATGCCGAGGAGAGCGAGGGCTATAAGCCGCGCGCCATCGTTTATGTCGCGCCGCCGTTCCGCCACACCCATTTTGAGGGCAAGCAGGTGGTTGTACACAACCGTCTGGATGACTGCCACGAAGTATTTTCTTACAACCTCTATCCCGGCCCGTCCGCCAAGAAGGGCGTTTACTCGGTGCTGCTGGATATCGGAGAGCAGGAAGGCTGGACTACCTGCCATACGTCCTGCGGCCGTCTGGTGACTCCGTACGAGAACGAGATGGTCATCATGCATGAGGGTGCGTCCGGCGGCGGCAAGAGCGAAATGCTGCAGGACATCGCGCGCGAGCCGGACGGCCGCGTGCTGCTCTCCAAGAATACGGTTACCGGTGAGGAAACCTACCTCAACATGGGCACAACCTGCTCGATTGAGCCGGTTTGCGACGATATGGCGACCTGCTATCCGCAGCTGCAGAACAATTCCGGCAAGCTGGTGCTGGTCGACGGTGAGGATGGCTGGTTCCTGCGCATGGACGGCGTAACGCACTACGGCTGCGACCCGGTGTACGAGCGCATCTGCACTGAGCCGAAGGAGCCGCTCTGCTTCTTCAATATGGAAGGCCATCCGGGTGCAACGCTGCTCATCTGGGAGCATACGCTCGATTCCAACGGTAAGCCCTGCTCCAACCCGCGTGCGATTGTACCGCGCTGGGATGTGCCGCACATTGTCAAGGAGCCGGTGGAGATTGACGTGCGCTCGTTCGGCGTTCGTATGCCTCCTTCGACCCGCGAGAACCCGAACTACGGCATCATGGGCATGATGCATATCATCCCGCCCGCACTGGCATGGCTGTGGCGTCTGGTGGCGCCGCGCGGTTTCAACAATCCCTCGATTGTCACCGGCAATGAACTCAAGAGCGAGGGCGTTGGCTCCTACTGGCCGTTTGCCACCGGTCTGCGCGTCAAGCAGGCGAACCTGCTGCTGGAGCAGATTATGAACAGCCCGAATACCCGTTATGTGCTCATCCCGAACCAGCACATCGGTGTCTACAAGGTCGGCTTTGCGGCCGAGTGGATCTCCCGCGAGTATCTGGCGCGTCACGGCGGCGCAAAGATCCGCCGCGAGCACCTCGAACCCGCCCGCTGCCCGATGCTCGGCTATGCGATGAAGGATATGACCATCGACGGTCAGCGCATCCGCTCCAAGTACCTGCGCGTCGAAACGCAGGACCGTGTCGGTACGGACGGTTACGACGCAGGCGCGAAGATTCTGACCGACTTCTTCCGCAAAGAGCTGGCGAAGTTCGATACGCCTGAGCTTGACCCGCGCGGCAAGCAGATTATCGACTGCTTCATGAACCATGGCACACTCGAGGATTTTGAAGCGATTACTCCAACCAATCTGTAATCCATCGATAAAACAGAAACAAAAAAACCGCTCCCAACGGGAGCGGTTTTTTGCTGTGTTATGAGGTAGAGATGATATCGTGTACGGTCAGGGTGTTGCCTTCAACCGAAAAACGCACCTCGCAGCCTGCAAACAGGAAACCATAGATGCGGCCCGGCTCATGCTGGTATCCCGGTCGCGGGTCCTGGGCAAGGATGGCAAGCAGCGCGTCGCACCGTCCGGCAGGCAGGCGGGCGAGCAGTTCTTCTGTGCAGCACACTTGCAGCACGCCGTCGCGGTTTTGCAGGGCAAAGCCGCCCGTGGCATCCGGATGTGCATCGGTGTAGGCCAGATAGGGCTTAATGTCGAAGATCGGTGTGCCGTCCATCAGGTCGGCGCCTGAAACGTGCAGCACCGGCCCGTCCGGTGTGTGCAGCTCCACCCGATTGAGCCGCACGGAGGACAGTCCGATTGCGTTAGGCCGAAAAGGAGAGCGTGTGGCAAACACGCCCATGCGTCGGTTGCCGCCCAGCTTGGGTGGGCGCACGGTAGGCGACCAGCTGTCGCGTACGGCCTCGGAGAACTGCCAGATCAGCCATAGGTGGGAGAAACCCTCAATGCCGCGCAGCGCGTCCGCGTTGCGGTATTCACGCTCAAACACAATGCGCGCGGGCGCGTCGGCCAGCCCGCTTTGCCGCGGGATGCCGAATTTGGTTGGAAAATCGCTGCGGATGCGCGCGATAATATGCATGGGGACAGTTTGGGACATAAACGACCTTCCTTTGACATTGATGCTATCAGTATAGCATGTCCGCGTCGGGCGCGCAATTCTTCCCGCTTTTACAGATTGTTAATGCATTCGGCACGGAAAAGCGGTATAATGGAAACATACTGATGAGAAAGCAGGGGTAAACTGTGGCGAAAAAGATACTCATCGTCGAAGACGAAGCAAATATCCGCGAACTGCTGCGCCTGTACCTGGAGCGCGAGGGTTATGCGGTAATCGAAGCGGCAAACGGTGTGGAGGGCATCAAAATGTGGAAGTCCGAAAAGCCGGATATGCTGCTGCTGGACGTGATGATGCCGGTGATGGACGGCTGGGCGGTCTGTAAGGAGATTCGCGCGGAAAGCGATGTGCCGATCATTATGCTGACGGCCAAGGGTGAGACGGCCGACCGCGTTTCCGGTTTGGAGATGGGCGCGGACGATTATATCGTCAAGCCGCTCGAAATGCCGGAGGTTATTGCGCGCGTGCGTGCGGTGTTCCGCCGCATGGCGCCGGACGATGCGCCGGAAAAGCTGACGTTTGACAATCTGGTGATTGACAAGCAGGCGTATGATCTGATTATCAAGGGCAAGCGTGTGGACGCGCCGCCTAAGGAAATCGAGTTGCTGTATTATCTCGCCTCCAGCCCGAATCGTGTGTTCACGCGCGCGCAGCTGCTGGACGATGTGTGGGGGTTTGACTATTTCGGCGATACCCGCACGGTGGATGTACATGTCAAGCGCCTGCGCGAAAAGCTGGAGGGCGTTTCGGATAAATGGGAGGTCAAAACCGTTTGGGGCGTCGGCTATAAGTTCGAGACCAAGGAGTAAACTATGGGCAGACGCAGCTTTTTCTTTAAAAACTATGTCACGCACCTGCTGCTGATTGTGTGTGCATTTGCAATAGCGGGCAGTGTGTTCTATTACCAGATGGGCAATTATGCGCTGCAAACCAAGCAGACTGAATTGCGCACGACCGTGCAGAGTCTGGCAGAGCAGACCAGGCTGATGCTCGGCACGGATTCCGATGTGATTCGTGAAATCTATATGCTGTCCATCAGCACGGTGGCCAAGGAGGACGCTATCACGGTTTATGTGACCGACCGAGACGGTGTCATTCAGATGATTGCCGGACCGGACGGTGAAGCAGCCAAGGTGACAGGCTGGATGATTCCGCAGGAGGTGACCGAGCAGATCCGCAAGACGGGCGGTTATGCAGAGGTCGGTCAGCTGGGCGTGCTGGGCGATCGGTCGAGCTACACGGTCGGCACGCGCGTGTCGGGCGATGACGGCGAAACCAACGCGATGGTCTTTGTTTATACGCAGGACGCGACCGCGGCAGGTGTGGTGCGTCATTCCACACAGACGCTGGTGCTCATTCTGCTCATTACGCTGGCGGTGGCGCTGGTGATATCCTTCATCCTGTCGCAGCATATGACGCGGCCGCTCAAGGTGATTGCGGCGGCGGCAAAAGAGTTTGCTGCGGGCAATTTCGATGTGCGTGTACCGGAGGATAACCACTGCTATGAGATTGACGAACTGGCGGTATCCTTCAACAATATGGCACGCGACCTCGACCAGCTCGAGGAGCTGACGCGCGGCTTTATCTCCAACGTCAGTCACGAATTCAAGACTCCGATGACCACAATCGGCGGCTTTGTTGACGGTATGATAGACGGCACCATCCCGGTCGAGCAGCGCGATAAATATTTGCGTATCATTGCGGAGGAGACGCGCCGCCTGTCCCGCATGGTCAACCGTATGCTGGACGCGGCCAAAATCCAGTCGGGCGAACTGATTTTGAACCCGGCTCCGTTTGACTTCTCCGAAATGACCAGCCAGATTATCCTGTCCTTTGAGCAGAAAATTGAGAAAAAACATCTGGAGGTCGAGTGCGATCTGGATGATCGCCTGATGGTCATGGGCGACCGCGATCATCTGTACCGCGCAGTGTATAATTTGGTGGATAATGCGGTGAAATTCATCAATGAAGGCGGACGGCTGTGCCTGCGGGCGCATCCGGAGAACGGCTTCTGTGCGTTTGCCATCACCAACACCGGTATCGGCATTTCGCCGGAGGATCTGCCGCATGTGTTTGGCCGATTCTACAAAGCGGATCGCTCGCGTTCCATGGACAAAACCGGTGCGGGACTGGGCCTGTATATCGTTAAGAATATCATCAATCTGCACGGAGGCGAGATCTCTGTGCGGTCGGACGGCGGCGAAACCGAATTTTCCTTTACGCTGCCGCTGGCGCCCCAGCAGCTGCCGGGCAGCACGAAAAACACTCAGAAATGAACAGCAGACCGTCCGCTTGTCGCGCATTGTGTGCGAAAAAATGGGCGGTCTGTCTGCGCTTGTTCAAAAAATATTCATATTGTTTTCAACAAACCGCCACAATGACGGATTAGAATAAAATCACAAAATCGATAGGGAGGTCAGAACAATGGATGACTTTAATCATAACAATAATAACATGACGCCGGAATCACGCGGTGATGAGCATAAGGAATCGCAGCAGCCCACCATGGAACAGCCGGCAACAGAAACGCAGTATAGCGAACCGCGCACGCCGTACCAGACGCCGGTACAGCATCCCGCCTATCATCAGGCGACGCAGCAGCAGCCGTATGGCGGCGCACCGTATGCGCAGGATCCGATGGGTGCGGCGCAGCAGCCGCAGCCTCCGAAGAAGAAAAAGCACGGCAAGGCGATTGCAATTGGCCTCGGCGGCGTTGCAGCGGCGTGCCTGCTGTTTGCGGGCGGCGCGCTGATTGGACACATGGTGTATACGGGCGACGGCAATGCAGTGAAAGCAAGCGCACAGGCAGGCGACCTGCCTACGGTGCAGCTGAATGAGACGCCGAATCTCGATCCGGATAATTATGATGTGGTCAACGGTTTGGCGGGTGAGGAAATTTACAAAAAGGTCAGCCCGTCGATTGTTTCGGTTATTGCGACCACCGCAAGCGGAGTTGGTTCCGGTTCGGGTGTCATCATGAGTGAGGACGGCTACATCATCACCAACAACCATGTGGTGGAGGGTGCACAGAGCGTGACTGTGCAGCTGAGCGACAGCACGCAGTACGATGCCACGATCATCGGTACGGATGAGCAGACCGACCTTGCGGTGCTCAAGGTGGAACCGAAGGACACATTGACCGCTGCGGAATTCGGTGATTCGGATGAATTGCAGCCCGGTGAATATGCTTACGCTATCGGTTCGCCCGGCGGCGTACAGTTTGCCAATACGATTACTGGCGGCCGTATTTCCGCTATCAATCGTGACGTGACCATCAACGACCGCGTGATGACTCTGATTCAGACTGATGCGTCCATCAATCCCGGCAACTCGGGCGGCGCGCTGATCAACAAGTACGGTCAGGTCGTTGGTATTACCTCCGCTAAGCTGTCGAGCAGCGGCTTTGGTGAGGCTTCGGTCGAGGGCATGGGCTTTGCCATTCCGATTAACACGGCCAAGGAGGTCGTTGACGAACTGATTGCCAACGGCTATGTGGCAGGCCGCCCGTCCATCGGCATTTCGGGATACAATGTGGAGTCGGCAGACGGCAGCATCTCGGGTGTGCAGGTGCAAACTATTGATTCGCGCGCAAAGGCGGCCAGCGAAGGTTTGCAGGTGGGCGACGTTATCATTGCAGTCAACGGTACGCCGACCCCAACCATGGACGATATCAATGAAATCAAGGAAGACATGAAGGCTGGCGATAAGCTGACGCTGACCGTTTATCGCATTTCGACCGGCAAGACGCTCAATTTGACTGTGACGCTGACCGATGCGCATGACCTTGAGGGCGATGACCCGGCGGCGCAAAGCAGTCAGAACAGTCAGAGCAGTCAGTACGGCAACGGTGGTTCGCAGTACCAGAATCCGTTCTCGTACTTCGGATGGTAAAAATATTCGTTCGAACCGTACAGGTTTGATCGAGAGGGGCTGTGCCGCGCAGTGCGCGGACACAGCCCTTTCGCGATTTTGCGCGTAAGCGTACACACAAAATTGCTGCCCTGTATAAAAAGTCCGGCGGAGCCGGGCTTTTTATGAAAAGAACCGCCATTCGGCGGTTCTTTTCTGTTATATGCGCGTGTTGCGGCGCGGAGGATAGTGCGCAAGAACAGGCTCCCGACAGGGCGCCTGTTCTTGCGCTTACTTTTCGTATTTTTCGGCCATCTGCTGGCTGATGAACTGGCGTGCGGTGCGAGGGGAGCGTCCGTTGCGGCGCAGCGCGAACCGCTCAGCAAGCATGTGCAGCTGCTCTTCGGGCAGTACAAGACCGCTTTCTGCCGCAAGCTGGTCGACGATGTACAGATATTCGTCCTTGTCCGGTACAGAGAAGGTGATTTCCAGACCGAAACGGTCGGACAGCGAGGTGACGGTTTCCAGACTGTCGCGTACGCGTACCTCGTCGCCCTCGCGGTCGGCAAAGCTCTCGCGGATGAGGTGGCGGCGGTTGCTGGTCGCATAGATGACCAGATTGGCCGGTTTACCCGCAAGACCGCCCTCGATGAACGCCTTGAGCGCGGCAAAGTTGTCATCCTCACGGCTGAAGGTGAGGTCGTCCAGAAAAACGATAAAGCGGAACGGTGAGCGCAGTGTTTCCGCAAAGATTTTCGGGAAACAGGTGATGTGCCGCGGCGACATTTCGATGATTTTCAGGCCGCGCTCGGCATACTCGTTGACCACAGCCTTGACGGTCGACGATTTACCCGTACCCTTGTCGCCGTACAGCAGGATGTTGTTGGCCTCGCGCCCGTCGAGAAAGGCGCGGGTATTTTTGAGGATTTGCTGCTTTTGCCGCTCATAGCCGGGAAGGTCATGCAGGCGAATGGCGTCCGGATGCACAATCGGCGCGACGGTACCGTCGTCCTGCACGGCAAAGGCCGAGGACTGCGCAAAGAAACCGTAGCCCTGTGCACGATAGTAGCTGGCCAGCGCTGCGCCGTCCCGGAAGGGCAGCGGAGAGGAGGCGGGGAAGTCCGGCAGAGTCAACAGCGCGGGCGCGTTATATCGTCCTGCCGCGGCGGTTTTGAGTGCAGTGCCGTCAAGGGCGAGCAGCGCATTGAGGGCCTCGATGTCGAGCGTCGCCGCGCTCAGCAGCGCGGACGCGGGAGCCGCGAGCGTGTCGGTCAGAGTGTTAACGTCATAGTGGACGGCATTCAGTAATGCCTGCGATGCATCCTGATAGGCGTAGTGCGCGGCGCACAGCGCGCCGTAGGCATCGGCAAAGCATTCTGCGTTTGCGTCGCTGAGATAGTCCAGCGTTTCCGTACATGCGCGCACAAGCGGGTGCTGTTGCAGGCCGCGCAGCGCGGAAAGTGCGTGCAGACGCAGAGAAAGAGCGGTAAGTTCCATAGTCATTCCCTCCCGGGGTGAATTTTTGTGCAGCATCAGCATAGCACACTTCGGCGCGCTTTTCAACATAGCATGAGGGTAGACTATGTTGGAGGGAGAGTCAGCAATGAGCCAATATGCTCTTTTGATATGCCGCGGCCAAACCGAAGCGCTCGGTCTGCGGCGCCATTTGGGACAGATGGGAATACCGGGCGAGGTGGTGCGCCCGCCGCGGCATGCGCGCACGGATTCCTGCGGGTGGGCAGTGCGCGTGAGCGCACAGCAGTCCGAGGAGGCACTGCGCCGTCTGCGGCAACTCGGCATCTCGCCCTGTCGTGTCATACCGGACGAGGGGGCGAGCGTATGATTTATTTGGATAACGCAGCGACCACGCTGCACAAGCCGCGCGCGGTGGATGAAGCGATGCGTCGCGCCATGCACGCGGCGGCCGGCTATGCGCGCGGCGGCTACGCGGCTGCGATGCGCGCGGGAGAAACCGTGTACGCCTGCCGGGAACAGGCGGCCGCCTTGTTCGGCGTGCAGGACCCGGCGCGCGTGGTGTTCACAATGAACGCTACGCACGCGCTCAATCTGGCGATTCATGCGCTGGTGCAGCCCGAGACGCGCGTTGTGGTCGGCGGCTACGAACACAACGCGGTCATGCGGCCGCTTGTGCTGCGTGGAATGCAACCGGTGGTGCTCGATACGCCGCTGTGGGACGAGGAGGCGATGGTACAGCGGGCAAAGCAGGCGCTTGCGGACGGAGCAGAGCTGTTTATCCTCAATCATGTGTCCAATGTGTTCGGCTACGCCGCGCCCGTGGAAGAAATCGCCGCGCTGCTGGATGCGGCGGGCGTGCCGCTGATTCTGGATGCGTCGCAGTCCGCAGGCGTTATCGATATTGACGTGCGGCGGCATCCGTGCCTTGCAGCGGTCTGTATGCCGGGGCACAAAGGCCTGTACGGCCCGCAGGGCACGGGGATTTTGCTCGCGCTTGACAACCGGATTACGGCACGTCCGCTGCTCGCAGGCGGCACGGGCAGCCGGTCGGAGGAAATGCGGCAGCCGGACTTTCTGCCGGATGCGCTTGAGAGCGGCACACCGAATGTGCCGGGCATCGCGGGATTGTCGGCAGGGCTGGCGTTTGTGCGGTCGGTCGGGCCGGCAAACATTCTGGCGCACGAGCGACGGCTGCTGCGCGAATTTGTCCGCGCATTGGAAAAAGAAGAGCGCATCGAGTGCTTTTCCCATCCCGAACAAACGGGCGTTTTGTCCGTGCGCGTGCGCGGCGCAACCTGCGAAGGCGTTGCGGAGACGCTTGCACGGCAGGGTGTTGCCGTGCGTGCGGGCCTGCACTGCGCGCCCCTTGCGCACCGCACTGCGGGCACGGAGGAAAGCGGTACCATCCGCTTTTCACTCTCGTTTTATTCGACCCCGCACCAGCTGGAGCACGCAGCCCAGCTGCTGTGCCAAACCGTAAAAAATCTGTGAATACGCTATACAGGGGACGGGATTTGTGGTAGTATAATGAAGGAAAAAATCTGCCTTTCGCACGGAGAAAGGCTGCGAATTTACAGGACAGGTGGCTTTATGGAGGCTTTTCAAAACATTTTCATTCCGCCCCTTCAGAATTTCGACCTGCTTTCATCGCTCAAGAGCGGGATTGCATCCTTGCAGACCGCAGGGCCGATGGACGTGGTCGATATTCTGATTGTAGCCTACATCATCTACCGCATGATGAAGCTGCTCAAGGATACCAGTGCGGCACGGCTGGCCAAGGGCATTCTTGTGCTGGCGCTCGTGATGCTGCTGGCAAGCTGGTTCGGACTGACGTCGATTTCCTATATCCTGCGCACGGCGGTATACTATGCGCCGTTCGTGTTGGTGATTATCTTTCAGCCGGAGCTGCGTCGTCTGCTCGAGCAGCTTGGCAAGGGCAATTTGAGCCGTCTGCTCGTTCCGGCGAACGACCCCGATGAGATTGAGGCGGCCATCAACGCAACGGTTTCGGCCTGCGCGGATATGTCCAAGACCAAAACCGGCGTGCTGATTGCGTTTGAGCGCAAGGAGCGTTTGGGAGAGATCGCCGCGACCGGCACTTTGCTGGACGCCGACCCGTCGCCCGAACTGCTCAAAAACATCTTCTTTAAGAACAGTCCGCTGCATGACGGCGCGCTGATCATGCGTGCGGGCAAGATTTATGCGGCCGGCTGTGTGCTGCCGCTTTCGGGCAGCCAGACCCTGTCACGGGATTTGGGTACGCGCCACCGCGCGGCGGTCGGCATGAGTGAATCGTCCGACAGTGTGCTGGTTGTCGTTTCCGAGGAAACGGGCGCGATTTCGGTTGCTATCGGTGGTATGCTCAAACGGCATCTGTCGCCAGAGGTGCTCAAAAAGGTGCTTGAATCCGAATTGCTCGAGCCGGATAAGTCGGATAAACGCGGCATCTCTTCCCTTCGGAATATCTGGAAGGGAGGTGCGGGCAAGTGAAGCAGTTCATGAAAAAGCATGATATCTGGCTGCGCCTGCTGTCCATCCTGCTCGCGTTCGTTCTGTGGATTGTGGTGCGCGATATCGAAAACCCGATTAAGCCCACCACCATCCACGATGTACCGGTCAAGCTGACCGGCACGGAGCAGCTGATGAACAACTACAATCTTTCGGTAATTGAGTATACGACGACCATCGACGTGAGAGTGGAAGGCCCGAACAACGAGATCACCGACAGCACGTTTCGCAAGAAGGTGTCTGCAACCATTGACGTTTCGGGGATTACGGACGGCGCGGGCGAATATGCGCTGACGCCGCAGATCACCACCGGAAGCTATAACGTCGATTCCACGGGTACAGAACCGTCGACCGTGCGCGTGCTGGTGGATAAGGTAACGAGCGAAACCGTTCCTGTCCGTGTGGAAACCACGGGTACCGCGGCGGACGGCAGCCGGCCGGGTACGCCCGAACCGACCACGACTAAGGAGGTCACGATTTCCGGACCGGAGGCCGAGCTGAAGGAAGTTGCTTACGCATACGGTACGATTGATGTGACGGGCAAGTCCTCCACCTTTACCGGCGATTGCAGCATTGCCCTGTACAACGACGCGGGCGAACCCATCACAGGCACACATGTGACGTGCCAGACCGATACGGTTACCGTGCGCGTGCCGATTTATCCTGTGGAGAGCGTGCCGCTGACCGTTTCGCTGACCGATGGGGAAACACTCAAGGAAGAACAGGTGAATGTGAGCATCAATCCGTCTTCCATCACGCTTATCGGCGATCAGAAAACGCTTGCCGGCATCACGGAGATCAACCTCGGTACGATTGCTTTGGATGACGTGCGCACCGGCGTTCCTGTGGAGATGGAAATTCCGCTGCCAGAAGGGGTGCGGCTGGACAACGGCCAGCCTTCGACTGCAGAGGTGACCATCAGCGTCAAGGAGCAGGAGGATGTTTCCACCCGCAAAATACAGGTAACCAAATTCGTGCCGACCGACACTGCGCAGTCGCAGACGCCGTATTCCGTCAGCGTGCTGACCGAATCGGTTGAGATTGAGCTGCGCGGCAGTGAAAGTGCGCTGAAACAGGTGGATATCAACAGCCTGTCAATCGGACTGACCTTTGATTCCGTGTCGCTCGGCTTGGGTACACATAAGGTCAAGGGCATTGTGGCCGCCACGGGCCTGCCTTCCGGTGTAACGCTGGTCAGCGGCGATGTGGAGGTCGAAATTGAGATAACCGGGCCGGGCGGTGAGCAAACTGTAACGCCGCCGGAAGCAACGGATACGACACAGGACGGCGGCGAGGATATGGCACAGGGCGGCGGTGCGGATACCGATGCGGTGCCGCCGGAGGAAGGCGGAGACGGTACATGAGCTTGATGGTGAGCAATATCCGCCTGCCGTTTGATGCGCCGGAGGAACAGGCGCTGGCCGAGGCAAGACGGCTGACCGGTCTTGCCTCAGACGATGCGCAGGCGGCGGTGTACCGTGTGAGCATTGATGCGCGGCGCGGAAAAATCTTTCGCGTATATTCGGTGCGGTTGGACGCGCCTGTGGACGAAAAGGCATTTGCAGAAAAACTGCAAATGCCCTTCGTGCGTTATAAACCCGATGAAAAACCCGCGATTCCCTGCGGCAGCAAGCGGCTGGAACACCGGCCTGTGGTAGTAGGACTGGGTCCTGCGGGTCTGTTTGCGGCCTATACGCTGGCCAAACACGGCTATGCGCCGATTGTTCTGGAGCGCGGCGGCGACTTGGATGCGCGCGACCGCGCGGTCGATGCGTTCTGGCGCGGTGGTGCGCTGGACACAGAGAGTAACATCCAGTTTGGCGAAGGCGGTGCGGGTGCGTATTCGGACGGCAAGCTGACCACGCGCATCGGCGACCCTCTGTGCGATACCGTGCTGGAAACGCTGGCCGCGCACGGCGCGCCGGTGGATATCGTCAAAAAGGCCAAGCCTCATTTGGATGCGCGCGACCGCGCGGTCGATGCGTTCTGGCGCGGTGGTGCGCTGGACACAGAGAGTAACATCCAGTTTGGCG